>CAZRUB010000107.1:0-5151 GCA_964603185.1 uncultured Ruminococcus sp. | reverse complement strand
CGATTGCTTCGGTTAAATCCTCATTGAGGCGCAATGCCCTGGCAACCGTTCTCGCAATCTGCGAAACCTCCAGCGTATGCGTCAGCCTTGTCCTGTAATGGTCGCCCAAGGGCGCAATAAACACCTGCGTTTTATGCTTAAGCCTTCTGAATGCTTTTGAATAAACAATCCTGTCGCGGTCCCTTTGAAACTCCGTTCTCAAATCACATGCAGCGTAATCCTTTTCCCGCCCTTTTGTGTTTGCCGAAAGCGCCGCCAAAGGGCTGAGCTCTCTTTTTTCCCGTTCCTCCAGCATTTCACGTACGGTCACAACAAAGCGCCTCCTCCTACATAAACATAAAAAGCGATACGGCCACTCCGAGCACACACCCGATTATAACCTCAATTCTCGTGTGCCCCAAAAGCTCCTTCAAATAAACCGGTGCGTTTTCAAATATGATTTCCTGCATATCGTTTATAATTTTTGCCTGCTCTCCCGCGGCCCGCCGAACCCCGGACGCATCATACATAACAACGAACGCAACAACAAACGCAATTGCGAATTCGGATGATGCGAAGCCGTCCTTCATGCCCACTGCGGTTGCCATGGCACTTACAAACGCACTGTGCGAGCTGGGCATTCCGCCGGAGCCCACAAAACGCTTTATATCAAACCGCTTTTCGCGAATCAATATATAAATAACCTTAAGAAACTGTGCAACAATCCATCCGACCACCGCACATATCAACACTTTATTTCTCCAAAGATCGTAAAAAAACATAATTTTCCCCTTAACTACTTTGTCCTGTTCAAAAGATACAGTGCAAGCTCCTTTAACATATCGCATCCGATCGGTAATGAAGAAATCGCCCTTTCGGTTGCCTCCTCCAAAAGCCTTTTGGTACCGTCAATGCCGTATACGGTAACAAACGTTGTTTTTTCGTTTTTTTCATCGCTCATAACAGGCTTACCCAAATCCTCCGTTGTTGCGGTAACATCCAAAATATCATCCTTAAGCTGAAAAGCCAAGCCGAGATTTTCCGCATACTCATCGAAATAATATTCGTTTTCTCCCGCCGAAACCGCACCTACGGATGCCGCCGCCTTTATGAGTGCGCCGGTTTTATGCGCATGCATATTTCTTATTTCATCTCCGGAAAGCCTTCTTTTTTCCCCTTCCATGTCGATAATTTGCCCGCCTATCATACCGTAATATCCCGACGCTTCGGCAATTATCCTTATAAGCTTCACCTTTTTTTCAGCCGGGGTTTTCGCTTTCAATGCCGTTTCAAATGCAAAATTCAAAAGCGCATCTCCCGCAAGCGTTGCGGTTGCCTCTCCGAACACTTTGTGATTTGTGGGCTTCCCCCGCCTTAAATCGTCATTATCCATACACGGTAAATCATCGTGTATCAACGAATATGTATGTATCAGCTCTATCGCCGCACCGTAAGGAAGAACATCCTTCGCGCTCGCCCCGAGTGCCTCCGCCGCAAAAACGGAAATCACCGGACGTATCCTCTTTCCTCCCGCAAGCACCGAATAAGCCATTGCCTCCGAAAGCACACCCTGCGGAAGCTTTTGGGAAGGCAAAATTTCCTTCAAATAGATATCTACCGCTTCTTTTCTTTTTTCATACTCGGAAAGAAAGCTCATCCCCTAAGCCTCCTCAACATCAAACGGCTCGGCTTCAACCGCGTTTTCGGAATCGCATGTTATTTTCATTATTTTTATTTTCACTTCCTCCAAAAGCGCGCTGCATTTTTTCGTAAGCACAACGCCGCGCTCAAAAAGCTCCATGGATTCGGAAAGCTTAAGCTTTCCGCTTTCAAGCTTTTCCGTTATTTCCGAAAGCTCCTCCATCATTACCTCAAAATCATTCATTACAACACACCCTTTCCGGAAATTTCATATATTTCCGCCTTCGCCTCTCCGTCCGAAAACAGAATATTGATTTTCTGTCCCGCGGTAAGCTCCCCGCTCCCCGTAACCGCATCGCCGTTATTGTCCGATACGAGGGCATAGCCCCTTGAAAGCACACCCAGGGGTGAAAGCGAATTAAGCCTTGCCGCACCGATTGCCAAAAGCTTTCCCTTTGCTTCCGCCGCTTTTTCTGCGGCATGGTACGCCCTCTGCGAAAAGGAATCCAGCATAACGGAAAGCGAATCGATTTTATCGTTAAACCGTCCGAAGGAAAGCATTTTCTCCGCATACGTCAATTTACCGTCATATTCCGCAATGCGCCCGGATACGGCCGAAGCCATTCGCAGCTTGGCATTTTCAAGCTGCCTTAAAAGCTCATCCGTCGAGGGTACCGCCAATTCCGCCGCCGCCGACGGCGTCGGCGCCCTTAAATCGGCAACAAAATCCGCAATCGTAAAGTCAATCTCGTGCCCGACCGCGGATATGACGGGGATTTCGCTTTCAAATATCGCCCGTGCGGTTATCTCCTCGTTAAACGCCCACAAATCCTCAATGGAGCCGCCTCCGCGACCTGCTATTATAACATCAACATTCTTTTCGCGATTAAAAAAGCTTATTCCGCGGCACACATTTTCCGCCGCACCTTCGCCTTGAACCTTTGACGGATAAAGTATAATTTCGGCATAGGCGAACCGTCGTTTTATTACGTTTATGATATCGCGTACCGCCGCGCCGGTATCGCTTGTTATCACACCGACGCTCTTTGGGAATCGGGGAATCGGCTTTTTGTGCTCGGCTTCAAACAAGCCCTCCGCGCGAAGCTTTTTCAAAAGCTTGTTGTACTCGGCGTAAAGCTCGCCCAATCCGTCCGGAAGCATTTTATCTATATAGAGCTGATAAAGCCCTCCCTGCTCATACACGGTAACACGCCCGTGTGCCGTAACCTTCATGCCGTCCTCCGGATTAAAGGTAAGAGTCCGGGCACTGCTTTTAAACATGCATGCCTTCAGCACGCCGCCCTCATCCTTTAATGTCAGGTATATGTGCCCGGACGCCATATTTTTCTTGTAATTCGAAATTTCTCCCTGTATCCATATATCCCGAAGCCCCGGGCGCGAATCCAAAAGACGCTTCATGTTCGAATTAAGCTCCGATACCGTCATCTTAAGCGTTTCCAAAATTATATCACCCTTTAGCCGTTAAGCCCGTTTTTAATATATTCTCCCAATACGCCGTTAACAAATTTTGCCTCCGAAGCTCCTGCATACTTTTTCACTATTTCAACCGCTTCCGAAGCGCTCACCTTGACGGGAACGGATTCAATATTTTTCATTTCGTAGAATGCCAATCTGAGCGCTGCAAGACACACCCTGTTAATTCTTTCAATCGTCCAGTTGCGAAGATATTTTCCGATTTCCGCATCAAGCTCCTCGCTGCCTTCTCTCACCCCAAGGCAAACGCTTTCAATATATTTTTTTTCATCCTCACCGGCTTTTTTCCCCGTCCATATTTCCTTGTCACCCTCCGCCGAAATAAAATCCTCAAGCGAATTTCGGCCGTCGGAATTTATGTCCGAAAATATAATTTTAAACGCGTTTTCTCTCGCATCTTTTCTGCTCATCTTTTCTTCTCCTCACCGTATAAGCTTTGCTATATCAGACCATGTTACCAAAAATGCCAGAAGCATAAGAAGCACAAACCCGAGTGCATGAACAATCGCTTCGAATTTTTCGGGCACTTTTTTCCTTGTTATAATCTCAATAAGTGTGAAAATAATTCTTCCGCCGTCAAGCGCGGGCAAGGGCAAAAGATTCATCACCCCGAGGTTTGCCCCAATCAATGCGGCAATATACGAAATGTTCAAAAACAAAATTCTGTATCCCGCAACCTTGTCTTCTATCTGCTGAGCTCCCTCAACCGCATCGCCGACAACCGAAGCCACACCTACGGGCCCGGACAGGCTGTCCAGCCCAAGCCTTCCGGTAACCATCTGCTTTATCGACCAAAAAACGGTTTTCACACTGAACACCGTTTCGTAAAATCCGTTTTTCAGCGCAAGTCCGGTTGTGTTTTCAACAATTGCCGGGCTGAATCCAAGCTTATACCCGGCCTCGGTTTCATAAGGCGTTAACGTTTTTGTTATCTTTTCGCCGTTTCTCAAAACCGTCACTTCAATGTCCTCGCCGTTATTTTCCGACATTTTAAGCGTAATATCGGCATATATATTAATTTTTGTATTGTCCATTTTAACGATGGTATCGCCCACCTCAAATTGTGCCGCCGGAACGTCATCTCCGGCAAGAGCCCCTATTTTGGGCGCGTATACCGAGCTTCCCTGAAAAAAGCTGACCGCCACAAAAAGCACAAGCGCAAGCAGTACATTCATCATTGCGCCCGAAGCCAAAACAACAAGCCTCTTCCACGGCCTAAGTGCGGAAAACGACCCGGGTGTTCCCGAATCCTCATCCTCTCCTTCCATTTTGCAAAAACCTCCGAGCGGCAAAATACGCAAAGAATAAATGGTTTCACCCTTGTTTTTTTTCAGTATCGCGGGCCCCATGCCCAGCGAAAACTCCTCCACATGCACGCCGAAGCAGCGTGCGGATATAAAATGTCCGAGCTCATGAATAAAAATCATAATCCCGAGTATTACAATCGTCCAAATTATGCCCATTTCAGCCTCCGAACAAATTCTCTTGCCTCCGCATCCGCCGCATATATATCTCCGAGCGCGGGGGATTTCTTTATCTTATGATTTTTCATTGCTTCCTCAGTCATATCCGCTATATCCAAAAAGCCGCACTTCCGTGCCAAAAACATATTTACCGCTTCCTCGTTTGCGCCGTTCAACACCGCGGGAAGTGTTCCTCCCGCCCTCAAGGCATCGTATGCCAAGGCAAGCGACTTGAAGGTTTTTGTATCCGGCTTTTCAAAGGTCAACGGCCCGACCGAAAGCATATTGAGCCTATCCCCGGATATTCTGCTTCTTTCGGGATAGTTCAGCGCAACGCTTATCGGTGTCCTCATATCGGCCGTGCCCAGCTGTGCCAATACAGCTCCGTCCTCAAATTCAACCATGGAATGCACTATGCTTTGCCTGTGCACAAGCACCTCTATTTTTTCCGCACCGACACCGAACAGGTGTGACGCCTCTATAACCTCAAGTCCCTTGTTTGCCAACGTCGCACTGTCAATCGTCACCTTCGCACCCATCGTCCATGTCGGATGCTTAAGCGCGGCTTCGGGTG
>CAZRUB010000106.1:0-5153 GCA_964603185.1 uncultured Ruminococcus sp. | reverse complement strand
ACGCGAAAAGCAGACCCGTTATAAACTGACTGCTGATGTTTCCGGGAACAAAATATTCCCCTCCCGAAAGCCTTCCCTTTAATGCGATGGAGTTTTTCGTTTTTTCGAACGCGATTTCATCGCGCCGAAAAATTTCCTCATATACCGTCAGCGGCCGCTCAAAAAGCCGCTCGGCTCCGCTTATTTTATGCTCTCTCCCGTCTAAGCAAAGCGGAATCAAAAATCGCAATGTGCTTCCGCTTTCGTTTGCGTAAAGGCTTGCGCCTTCCTTCCTTTTACCGCCGTAAACCTTAAGGGTGCCCTCGGAAAAATCCGTATCGGCCAAAAGCGCATTCACCGAATTTATCGTCGCCCTAACGTCCTCGGAAAGGGAAACATTTTCAATCACGGAGCAGCCTTCCGAAAGCGCGGCGCTTATTATGCTTCTGTGCGCCGCACTTTTCGACGGCGGCGCCTTTATCGTGCCCGAAAGCTTGTGTTTTTTTATTGTAACCTTCATTTTACATTCTCCGACAAATAATCCATTGCTTCAAGATATCCCGAAAAGCCCTTTCCCGTTACCGTGATCGCGGCATAATCCCTCACGTAGCTTAATTGTCTGAAGTCCTCGCGCCGTGACACATCGGAAATATGCACCTCCGCAAAAGGAAGACTGACCGCCTTAAGCGCATCCAAAATCGCCACGCTTGTGTGAGTGTATGCGGCGGGATTGATTACTATTGCATCGAAAACGCCGTACGCTTTTTGTATTTCGTCAACAATATCGCCCTCATGGTTGGATTGGAAAAGCTTCACCTCAATGCCCTTTTCCTCCGCATGCTTTTTTATGAGCGAGCATAAATCCTCATACGTTTCACTGCCGTAAATTGCTTTTTCCCTTATTCCGAGCATATTAATGTTCGGGCCGTTGATTACCAAAATTTTCATACCGTCCTACCTTACTCCCTTACTTCCGTTATCTTTTTTATTATACTGTCCGCGTTTTCGTTTATATCCGCGGACGGAATAACCGTTATATCCGCCGCCTCGGTGTATATGGGATATCTCTCTCGGCAGCGTTTTTCCAAAAGCTCCCTGTTTCTCGAAAGCGGCCTGTCCTCCGTGGGGACTATGTCACGGCAATTTCGGTCGATAAAAATAAGCCTGCCGTTACGCTTAAGCGCCTCTGTGTTTTTCCGCCTTAACACACAGCCCCCTCCCGTGGCGATTACCGCGCCGGTTATATCGGCGGTTTTTTGCACGGTCGATTCTTCTCGGCGGCGAAATTCCTCTTCGCCGAATTCCTCTATTATTTTTGCGGGTGTCATCGAATATTCTTTTGTGATTTCGTCGTCCAAATCGATAAAGCGCTTACCCGTTTTTTCCGCCAGCGCTTTTCCGACGGTCGTTTTGCCCGAGCCGGGCATCCCGATAAGCACAAGATTTTCCTTGCTTTCCAAAACCCTTTTGTATATATCCTCCGTCAACGAGGCATTTATTTTTTTCCCGGTAAAAAGCTCACATGCGCAAACCGCCTGCGAAACAAGCATATAAAGACCGCCCGCGGAGGGGAGCCCCCTCCTTTTCGCCGCGGAAACAAGGCTCGTTCTCAAGGGATTGTATATCACGTCAACCACACCCGAAAGGCTCCCAAAGCCCTCAATATCAATCGGAAGCGATGAAGTGTTCGGGAACATGCCGCAGGGCGTAGTGTTTATTATAACCTCCGTATCCGCCATAAGGGTGTACGCCGCCTCGTAGGTTATCGCACCCTCCTTTTCGCTTCGCGAAACGCGGGATACCTCCGCGGCGCCCATGCTTTTTGCCACGGCATAGGCCGTGCGGCTTGTGCCGCCCGTTCCCAAAATAAGCACCTTTTTTCCGAAAAGCGAAATGCCGCTTCTTTCGATCAGGCTTTTTAAGCCGAAAAAATCCGTGTTATAGCCGTAAAGCCTTCCGTCCCTGTTGACAATTGTGTTCACCGAGCCTATGGCCTCCGCCTCAGTGCTTATTTTGTAAAGATAAGGAATAACCCTCTCTTTATAAGGAATCGTGACGTTAATCGCTTTGAATTCCGCTTTTTTCATAAAGCCGTCAAGCTCGGCCCCGGAAAGCTCCGTCAAAGAGTAGTCGTAGTCGGCCAGAAGCTCATGAATTTCCTTGGAGAAGCTGTGCGCCAGCGTTTTGCCGATTAAACCGTAATCCATTTTCGTCATTCCCTCCGCCCGTCGGCGAGATAATCCGTGCCGAAGCGTCCCGTCAAGGCGTCCGCAAGCACGAACGCGGTCAAGCACTCGGCAACGCACGCCGCACGGTGCACAATACACGGGTCATGACGGCCCTTGATTTCAATAACCGCATTTTCCCCCGTTGCCATATCGATTGTATCCTGCGCCTTGGAAATCGAGGGTGTGGGCTTCACCGCCAGCTTGAAAACAACAGGCATACCGTTGGTTATTCCGCCGTTTATTCCGCCGTTGCTGTTGGTTGCCGTTTTCACAACACCGCCCTCGGAAAAAAACGAATCGTTGGCCTCACTCCCCCTCATTTCGGAAAGCTCAAATCCCGCACCGAAGGAAATCCCCTTAACACCTCCGATTGAGAAAAGAGCGTGCGCCAGGCGGCCTTCCAAGCTGTCAAAAAACGGCTCGCCGACCCCCGCGGGAAGACCCGTTATAACGGTTTCCGCAATACCGCCCACACTGTCGCCTTCTTTTTTTGCGGCAAGTATTTTTTCCCGCATCATGTCCGCCGCCTTCTCGTCAAGCACGGGAAAGCTCATGGGGCGAAGCCTTTTTATATCGCTTTCATAGTCCGAAAATGCGCGGTCATAAGCTCCGCCGCAGGATAAAACATGCGTTCCGATGCTTATGCCCTTTTTGTTGAGCGCGGGAATGAAAAGCGCGCCCGCGGCAACGACAGCGGCGGTTATTCTTCCGCTGAAGTGGCCGCCTCCTCTTTTGTCCTCAAAGCCGTGATATTTCATATACGCCGCATAATCGGCGTGCGACGGCCGAGCAAGAGCTTCGATTTTCTCATAATCCCCGCTTCGCTGCTTTTTGTTCGGAATCACCACGGTAATCGGCGTGCCGGTCGTTTTTCCGTTGTAAACGCCGCTTAAAATTTCATATTCATCATCCTCAACCCGCGATGTGGAAATCTCACCGGAGGGTCTTCTTTTCATCAGATATTCCTCTATTACCGCCTTCGAAACCTCCATCCCCGGTGCCGCGCCGTCGATAACCGCGCCGATGGCTTCGCCGTGACTTTCCCCGAAAAGGGTCAATGTTATGCTGTCTCCGAACGTGTTTTTCATAAAGCCCTTCCTTCCTTTATAAGACAGGATATTTCATCAAGCGTCATCGTTTCCGTTTTGAAGCTTCCGATTTTTTCGCAAAGTACAACGCCGACACTGCCTCCCGATGCCTTTTTATCGTGGCTTATCGCCTCGATAAGCTCTTCTCCCGAAGCATCGCATTTTGTGGGAAGCCCCAGGCCGCGAAGAACCTTCGCAATCCTTTTCTTCGCCTCGCCCCGCGAGGTATACATCATCCCCAGGGCAACGCATTCCCCGTGATACAATGCGCCCAAGCCGACTCTCTTTTCTATTGCGTGCCCTACGGTATGTCCGAAATTCAGCGCCCTTCTCAAGCCGCTTTCTTTTTCGTCCTTTTCCACCACCTGCTTTTTTATCAAAAGAGCCTTCGTAACGATTTCCTCATAATGCGAAAGGGCATTTCCCTCTTCGAAAAGCGAGAAAAGCTCCTCATCAAAGGTGGCCGCCATTTTAACGCCTTCCGCCAGACCCGATACGAACTGCCTTTCATCCTGGGTTTTAACAAGGCTTGTATCCACAATAACACCCTTCGGCTGGTGGAATGCACCTATTATATTCTTGTAATCCATAAAATCGATTGCCGTTTTTCCGCCTATGGACGAATCGATCTGCGAAAGGGTTGTGGTGGGAATATTGTAAAAATCTATCCCCCTCATATATATCGCCGCGGCGAAGCCCGCAATATCGCCCACAACGCCTCCCCCCACCGCAACAACGCAGTCGGTACGGGTAAAGCACTTCTCTACCATAAAACTCAGCAGATGGGTTAGCATATCCATGTTTTTGTTTTCCTCGCCGCACGGCAGGGAAACGATATACCCCTCCGCGCACTCATCGTGCAATATATCCGTATAGCGGCGCGGAACTCCCGAATCCGTAACTATAAGAACCTTTCTGTTAAGGTTAAAATACGTCCCGGCCCGCTTTAATAAATTTTTTCCTATCGTAACATCATAGCTTTGCGCCCCTAACTCAACCGTAAATGTCATTCCTCTTCACCGCTTTCGTTAAGCTTAATTTCTTTTTCGAAGCTTCCCGCAATCTTTATTTCGTTGCACGCGTGCTTAAGCTCCGAAAGCATCGCTTCGCCGTTTCCGCCGATTAGCGAGCCCGTCCCCTCCGCATAGAAGTAATAATCCCAAATAAGCTCCTTCGTGGGACGGCTTTTCAGTGCCTTTAGATTATATCCGTACTTGCCGATGGTTCTTATCGCTTCACCCAGCGCACCCGCTTCGTTTTTGACCGTGAAGAACATCACGAAGTGGCGGTTTATCTCCGACTCATCGTTCGGCGCCTTCGAAAATACGGCGAATCTTGTGGTATTACTGTTACTTTGGTTAATGCCCGCCTCCAAAATTTCAAGGCCGTATATTTTCGCACATGCGGCACTTGCGATGGCCGCGACGGAAAATACCCCGCTTTCGGCGCAAAGCTTTGCCGCAACCGCGGTATTTTCGCATTCCTTTGCGGTAAAAGCATTTTCCTCAATATATTTTTCGCACTGTGAAAGCGCCTGCGAATGACTTATTACCGTTTTGATATCCTCTTTTTTTGTTCCCTTTTTCGCAAGCAGATTATGTGTGACTTCAAGGTCGTAAATTCCGGTTATATGAAGGTCGCCGAAGAACGCAAGATCCATAACCTGCGCAACATCACCGGCAAAGCTGTTTTCAATCGGCAAAACCGCACAGTCGCATTCGCCCGATTCCACCGCCTCGTAAGCCTTCTTAAAATTGGGATAGGGCTTATATACCGCCTTTTCGAAAATTCCCATTGCCGCCTCATGCGCAAAGGCGCCCGGAACCCCGGCATACGCAACCGTTCTTCCGTTTATCAG
>CAZRUB010000105.1:0-5274 GCA_964603185.1 uncultured Ruminococcus sp. | reverse complement strand
GTAGTAAGCCTCGAATTTCTTCATGCATTCGGGGCAGCGGCACGCCCAGTCATCCCCCGCTCCGCCGGTGATGGAAGCGTAGGACTTTGGATAAGCATAGTGCGGCTCATCCCAGAAGAAGCCGTCCACCTCCGTGTTTTTCGCAATTTTCAGGCATATGTTCTTGAAATAATCCCTGAAGGAATTCGTATTAAAGCAAGCCGCGGGCAAAACCTCACCCGTGTATGCCGAAACCTGACGATGATGAATGTTGTTCTGAAGGAACAGGCTCACCTGCTCGCCTCCGAAATATTTTCCGATGCCCCACGTATCCGCGATGACCCTTAAGCCCACCTCATGTGCCGTTTTCACGATTTCGTTAAGGTTCGGGAACCAAAAGTCCATGTCAAACTCGGTTATCGCAAGGATTACCGTGTCGCAACCGTGCTCCTTCATTTCGATAAAATCCGCCTTGGCGTGCTCAACATAGTTTATGCCGTAATAGCTTACCGCCGTGTGCTTGATTGCCATTTTTTTACTTCCTTTCTTTTTATATCTTATTTATATCCAACGCGTGCCGACCTGAATTTTCGCCCAGCCCGCGTCTTCGTACGCTCCTCCCGACGGCGCCGCGTATCTTAAGGCCGCCGCGGTTTTCAGCTTGTATGTGATATCGCTCTCCGCTCCCGTATATTCTCCCGACCACAAAACGTCCGCGCACCTTGCGATGTAATGCATTCCGGAGGACAGGGTGTGCCAGGTTGTGTGAATAACGCCCGAAAGAGCGCACTCCGCCGCGGTTAAAACCGCGGCATTCGTCACCCTCGGCGATACGTCGTAAGGACAAAGCAAAACGTCAAAGCCCTTGTTTTTAAGCGTTACCGCCGTTTCCACGGGATATTCGGGCGTTGAATACTGCCAGTCCGCCGCGATGATTTTTTTGCTTACGGCCGAGCACATCGCGTTTTCAAACTCCACGCTCGGCGCGGCGGCCGTATATTTATTTTTTTCGTTATATTCCTCATGCCTCGCCAAAAGCATATCCGCCCACATGATTGTTTTTCTGCCTTCCTTTTCAAGCTCCTCCGCCACGGAATTTATGTAGGACGAAATTTCCTTAACGCTCTCGTCGGAATACTTAAAGCCGTATGCCTCGTCGCACCCGATGTGGAAATATCCGCCGGCTCCGCAAAGCTCGATAAGCTCCCCGCGCACGGCCGAAAGAAGGTCACGCACCCGCTTGCTTTTTATCCGCCAGCACCAGCCGTCACACTCAAAAAGGTGCGAAAGCTTGGGGTTTTGATCCAGCACCACGTGCTTTCCCTGATTGAGCCGTCCCGCGGAGGCATGGCCCCAGTGGTTCAGCATGGGTATGATTTCCACACCCAGCGCGTTCGCCTCACGTATCAGGGGGCGCACCTCATCCTTGGTAAACGCATTTTCCCACGAAAGCTCTGAAAGACAGTCGAATTTCAACATTCCCCAAAATTCCAGCACGATGTGCGTGTATTTCAAGGCCGCGCAAAGCCGCATGGTTCGCCTTAAAAACGTAAGCGAGGTTTCCGGAAACACACAAAGATGCACCGCGCGAAAGGGCGTTAAGGCGCGCTCCGAAAGCATGCCGCAGGGTAAATAACACTCCCCGTCGTCCGTAAGAGAGAGCATATCAATAAGCGTGAAAAAGCCGTACGCCAAATTTTTGTCCGTGTCCGCCGCGATGTATACGCCGTTTTCGTCTATTTTCAAGGTATAGTCCTTCCCGGGCTCCGGTTCGGCCGTGGCAGTACCGATTGAGAAAAAGCTTCCGCAGTTTTCCTTCCGCGATACGGTGACCTCAATTTCGGACCGTCCCGACGCGTAGCCGCTCCAAAGCTCGGCAAAGCAGGCGTTATCTATCATACCGCTTGCCGTGGCCTGCACCTTTTCGCCCAATTTCAGCATTCCGCCGCGGCTCATAAAGCCCTTATGTGTGAAAACCATGTCTGTTACCTCCTTTTTTCTCTATAATATCAAAGGAAAAATTTTTTCACAACCCATTTTTCGCTCAAAAAGGTGGACTTTTCGCTCACGGTGTGTTATACTGTATACAGCTTACTCTTCGTAAGCCTTGAAATTTAAGGGAGGTCGGTTTATTTGATTTACAATTCGGGCACACTCACGTTTCAAATCATGTCCGTGAACAGAATTTGCCACAACGAAGGCTTTTTCAACGTTAAGGCACGACCATATGCCGCGCTCAGCCTAAGAATAAGCGGCTCGGGAAGCTTCACGGTAGGAAATCAAAGCTTCACCTCATCCCCGGGCGACCTTTTGTTCATGCCGGACGGGTTGGATTATCTCGTCACCTACACCGGCGGCGAAAGCCTTGTTCTGCACCTGACGGACTGCAGCTATAAGCAGGCGGAAAGCATAAGGCTGAAAAACTATTCCTCCGTGCTTGGGGATTTTTTAACCCTTTACGAGGGACGAAAGAGCTTGAGTGACATAAACGGAAAAAAGGCCGTTATCTATTCCCTGCTCCAGTCCGTGGCGGACTCCGAAAAGGCCATGCCCTCCGACCCCGCCTTCAAGCTTGCCGTGGACTTCATTTCCCGCTCCTTCTGTCAAAGCGACCTTTCGCTTTCGGATGTGTGCCGCGCGTCCAATCTTTCGGTTTCCTCGCTGAGGCGGAAATTTCAGGCCTATTACGGCACCTCGCCCTTAAAATACATAACCTCCCTAAGGCTTTCGCGGGCGGTCGGTATGCTTGTAAAGCCCAATTCCTCCGTTAAGGAGGCGGCCGCAAAAAGCGGCTTCGACGACGAAAAATATTTCTCGCGCATAATAAAAAAACATTACGGCGTTTCCCCCTCCTCCCTCAAAAGCTCATAAAAATAAAGTTGTTGCTTTTTTTCGGATATGGTAGTATAATATATTTGAGTCTTTACATTGTATTTATTTTTTCATTATACATTACGAATTCTGCATTTTGCATTTTGCATTTTGCATTTTGCATTTTGCATTTTGCATTCTGCATTTTGCATTTTGCATTCTGCATTCTAACAACGACAGGGGATTAAAGGATATGGAAAAGCTTGTTATAACAGGACCCGCCCGCCTCACGGGCGAGGTCAGCATAAGCGGCGCGAAAAATTCCGTGCTCGCCATTTTATCCGGCACGCTTTTGGTAAACGGCGTGTGCAAAATCGAAAACATACCCGACATCAGCGATGTTGATGTTATTTTGGATATAATAAAAAGCATCGGCGCGAAGGTTTCCCGCCCCGACCGTCACACCGTTACGGTGGATGCATCTTCAATCACCTCCACCGCACCGGATTATGACTTGGTGCGCCGCATAAGGGGCTCGTACTATTTAATCGGCGCGCTTTTGAGTCGCTTTAAGAGTGCGGAAATCGCAATGCCCGGCGGCTGCAACTTCGGCACCCGTCCCATTGACCAGCACATAAAGGGCTTCACCGCCCTCGGCGCGAGTGTGGACGATTCCCGCGGCGTAATAAAGGCACGCGCCACGGAATTAAAGGGTGCGAACGTATATCTTGACAAGGTCAGCGTCGGCGCTACCATTAACATCATGCTCGCCGCATGCCTTGCGGAGGGCGTTACCGTGATTGAGAATGCCCTCCGCAAGGCATGCGGCGAGCATGCCTTGCGGAGGGCGTTACCGTGATTGAGAATGCCGCCAGGGAGCCGCACATTGTTGACATGGCGAACTTCTTGAACGCCATGGGCGCTTCCATCAAGGGTGCCGGCACAAACACGGTTAAAATCAAGGGTGTGCGCGAAATGCGCGGAGGTACCTATCAAATAATTCCCGACCAGATTGAGGCCGGTACCTTTATGATTGCCGCGGCGGCAACAGGCGGCGATGTTTTAATCAAAAACGTTATCCCCAAGCACATGGAATCGCTGACCGCCAAGCTTATTGAGGTTGGCGCCTCCGTGACGGAGCTTGACGATGCAATTCGCGTCGTGGGGTGCCCGAATATGCGCGCCACAAACGTTATAACCATGCCCTATCCCGGCTTCCCGACCGACCTTCAGCCCCAGATGGTGGCGCTTTTGACCAAGGCGGAGGGCGTAAGCGTTATGGTTGAGGGCGTGTGGGACAATCGCTTTCAATATACGGATGAGCTTATAAGAATGGGCGCGAAAATCAACGCCGCGGGCAAAATGGCAACCATTCAATCGGTTGATGCCCTCTTCGGTGCGCCCGTTAAGGCGACCGATCTTCGCGGCGGCGCGGCGGTCGTTATCGCCGGTCTTATGGCTGAGGGTGTGACGGAGGTTACCAATACCGTATTTATCGACCGCGGTTATGAGCGCTTTGAGGAAAAGCTCTGCTCCCTCGGCGCAAAAATCAAAAGAGCCGCCGAATAAAACCGCCCGACCATGGGTTGCGCAAAGCAAAAACGCAGGTAATATAAAAAGAGTGAAAGAAGAAATCCACCTCTCAAAATCGGAGTTCGGATTATTTTCTTTCGGCTGATAAACCGGAGGAATTTTTATGCAAAAGCTGACTGTTACATTTATATACGGAAATGATGAGGAGCGCCGCTTGCGCTATCGCGTAACGGATGATATGCCCATAGGCGTTATGCTCGAAAAGCTTATCGGCTTTCAGTTTGTAATCGACTCATCGGATCCCACAACCTTTCGCGTTATGCATGGCGGCGCGGAGCTTTCCGACCTTACGAAAACCTTTGAGGAATGCTCCATTTCCGACGGGGACGAGATTTATCTCCTGCCCACGGTGTTTGACCCTGTTCCGCCCCCTCGGGAAAGCGATATCCCCGTGAAAAAGCAAAACCGCGACAAGCCTCATTCCAAAAGAAGAATTTCGGACATTGACGACATTCCCAAGAAGGAGCCCGTAAGAAAGCCGAGCTCCGCCTCATATTCTCAAAAGCGAAGAAGGCCTGAGCAGGGCACGTATTCCGCGCAGACTAAAATTCTCGCGGAGGGTGAGCATGAGAAAGCCCCCCAAGCGCAGGCGGCCGAAAAATCCGCGGGCGCACCCGTGCCCTTCAAGCCGAAAAACAGAAATTATCACAGAAGCCACTCCAAAAAGCCTTCCGCTCCGAAAACAAACGCTTAACCGAAGGGAAGCAGAAAGAGAATAGTCCGAACCCGCCTGAAAAGGCGTAATTTCGGCATCTTTCGGTTAACCTCAAAGCCCCCCTTTTTGCGGGGCTTTTATTTTTCCCTTTCACCATATTTCGACTTTTTCATATTATATAAGGGAATGCATCGTCCATGCATCCAATATATAAAAAGGAGATAAAAAAATGAACT
>CAZRUB010000104.1:0-5286 GCA_964603185.1 uncultured Ruminococcus sp. | reverse complement strand
CCTTACCGCGCCGTAAATCGCCGCCTCGCCTTCCTCCCGCTTTTTATTTTCCGCATTTTCCTTTTTCGGCATACGGCTTTTTTTGCTTTTTCCGCTCCCGATATTCACGGGGATAAACGCAAGCTTAACCGATATGCGTATGCTGTTGTTTTCGAACGATACAAAAATACCCAGCGGCAAAAGCAACAGCAAAAGCAAAATTATAAAGCCGAAAGCCAAAGCAAGCCAAAGCACACGCATATATTTTCACATCCCCGAAAATTTATTTTCAAGCCTCCGCCGCGGATATTTCAAGCTGCTCCGCCTCTTGCGTTTCAAGCTCCCGCGAAAGCTCACCCAAATCGGGAAGCTCCTCAAGGCTTCTTAAGCCGAACACTCTTAAAAATTCCTTTGTTGTGCAATACAGCGAGGGTCTTCCCGGCGCATCGGAATATCCGCACTGCTCGATAAGTCCGCACATTATAAGCCTGCTCACCGAGCTTGACGAGTCAACTCCTCTTATATAATCAATCCGACTTCTTGTAATCGGCTGCTTATAGGCAACTATCGACAGTACCTCCAGCGCCGCGTGCGAAAGCGGGGCGTTTCTTTTCGGCTCCGTTACCCTTCGCACATATTCATAATATTCTTTTTTTGTTTTAAGCTGAAGCTCATCCTCCAGTCTCAAAAGGGAAATTCCGCTTTCCTTGTATTTTTCATCAAGCACAGCGGCGGTCTTTTCAACCTCATCCTCGGTTATTTCAAGCGAAAGCGCAATATCCTTTATCGGCACGCTTTCTCCCGCGGCGAACAAAATCGCTTCCAATGCCGCCATATTCTGAACATCAGTCATTTTTCAGCCTCACAATCCGTAACGGTTATGCCGTCCTCATCCTCATAAAATTTAACCTTACTCAGCTTTATCAATTCAAGCAAGGCCAAAAACGAAGCCACGCGCTCGCTTTTCGTTCCCTTGAAAAGCTCCTTATACTTCATTTTCGATTTTCGCTTTATATTTTTTAATATGTCCTTAACCTTCGAAAAAATACTTACGGGCTTTCTTATAACCGCCTCTTTAATATTTTCCTTTGACGGCGGCTTAAGCAGAGCCTTTCTTTCGGATAAGGCGAAAAGCGCCGTCAGAAGCCTTTCCTTGTCCATCTCTCCGAGGGGCTTGGACGGGAATTTAATTTGCTCCGCAACCTTAAAGAACACATATTTCGACTCAAACTGTCTGTCCGAAAGCTTGTCCGCCGAAAGCTTTATAAGCTTATATTCCTTAAGACGCTCGATAAGCTTTTCGGACGAATCCTCCTCTTCCTCCTCTTCCTCCTCATGCTTCGGCAAAAGGAATTTGGATTTTATATACAAAAGCTCCGATGCGATTACGAGAAACTCACTGGAAAAATCAATGTTTTCTTTTTTCCAGAGTTCAATATATTCAAAATACTGGTCTGTTATTTCCGCCAGCGAAATATCGACTATGCTTAGCTTGTTTTTGCTTATAAGATGAAGCAAAAGATCAAGCGGGCCCTCAAAATCCTCTGACTTAAAAATTACCGCTTCCAATCATACATCCCCTTAACCGAAAGAGAATAATCCGAACCCCGATTTTGAGAGGCGGATTTCCGCTTTCGCTCTTTTTTAAATACCCGGTAATCCGTCTTACATATCGTTACGGCATATATCCTCATAGGTTTCGCGCTTAACCGCGATGCGCGCAACGGAATCCTTCACAAACACCACGGGAGGACGTGGAATTCTGTTATAATTGCTTGCCATGGAATAATTATACGCCCCCGTTGCAGTTACCGCCAAAATATCGCCCGCCTTAACCTCGCCCAGCGCAATATTCTCGCCCAGCATATCTCCGGATTCGCAGCACTTCCCGCATACGGTTACCGTTTTGTCCCGCCTTTGATTTGCCCTGTCGGCAATCATAAAGGTGTATTCCGCTCCGTATAATACATATCGCGGATTATCCGACATTCCGCCGTCAACCGAAGCATAGCATCTGACGTTCGGAATTTCCTTGACACCGCCCACGGTGTAAAGTGTTACGCCTGCGGGCCCCGCAATTGCCCTTCCCGGCTCAAAGCCCAAATGTATAAGCTTTTTCCCTTCTTTTTCGCGGCGATTTTTAACATACAAAAGAACCGGCTTTAATATTTCGTCAAAGGGAAGCGGCTTGTCGTTTTCGTTATATTTAATTCCGAAGCCGCCGCCCAAAACAAGCTCCTCAAACGAAGTACACATTTCTTCCTCCGTTTCGTTTATAAAATCAAGCATAATCCTTGCCGCTTCCACAAAGGGCTCCGTTTCGAAAATCTGCGAGCCGATGTGGCAATGGAAGCCGATAAGCTTCACATTTTTAAGCTTCAACGCCTCGGCCGTAATTTTTTTTGCCGCTCCCGTTTTTACGGCGGAGCCGAACTTGGAATCAATCTGCCCGGTTTTTATAAATTCATGCGTATGCGCCTCAACCCCCGGGGTTATCCTCAGCAATATGTTTTGAACAATCCCCTCGTCCGCCGCAAGCTTGTCAAGCCTTATAAGCTCCTCCGTATTATCGACAATAAATTTCCCGACGCGGCACGCCAAGCCGTATTTAATTTCGTCATCGGTTTTATTGTTCCCGTGATAGTGTATTTTTTCCGTCGGGAAGCCGGCCCTTACCGCGGTATAAAGCTCCCCTCCCGAAACAACATCGAGTCCGAGGCCTTCCTCGTTGACAATTCTGCACATTTCCTTTATGCAAAGAGCCTTTGATGCATATGTAACCGTCCCGTACGAGTCGTAATATTCATCTATTGCACCCACCATGGAGCGGCATGCCTCTCTTACGGTCTCCTCATCCATGACATAAAGCGGTGTCCCGAATTCTTCGGCAAGTGCGGCCGCATCCGCGCCCCCGATTTTAAGCCTTCCCTCGGATACATTTATTCCCATAGCTGATTCCTCTATTCCCGGATATTTAACAGAATAATTTTACCACACTTTATCCGTTTTGTCAAATAAGACGGCAAAATAAAAAGTTCACATTTTATTTTTATTTTGGATATACTTAATTCATAAACACATGGTATAATAACAAGTGTAAAGCAAAGAAGACGCTTTACAAAGTTTTTCATTTTCCTCTCCTATATCTCATTTGGATGCAAGCGCACAGTTTTCCCCAACTGTGCGTTTTGCTTTTTTTGTTGCTTTTTTTACAAATCTATGCTAAAATGATAAAAGCGATCAGCCGAGAGAGTTTAAGCCTGCGGAGATGAATTATGAAAAGCTTTGTTATCGAAAAAAACGATTCCGGTCAGCGACTTGACCGATATATAGGGAAAATTACCGATATGCCCAAATCGCTCATGTATAAATTTTTGCGCACAGGGCACATAAAGGTCAACAAAAAGAAGAAGGGCGGCGATTATTTTCTTGTTCCCGGCGATGAAGTTGCTTTTTTCATATCGGATGATTTTTTTAAGGACAAAAGCGTTGTCGCCCTTCCCACCCGCGAGCCGGACATTATTTTCGAATCGGACGATATATTGGCAGTCAACAAGCCGTCGGGAATGAAAAGCCAGCCCGATTTTGTCGGCGACGAAGCACTTTCAGAATACATAAAGGGCTATCTTTATAAGAAGGGTGCCTTTACTCCGGAGCACGGGCATTCGTTTGTTCCCGCCGTTTGCAATCGGCTTGACGTTAACACAACGGGAATTGTTCTTGCGGCCAAAAATGCCGAGGCCTTGAGAATAATAAACGAAAAAATCCGCACGCGCGAAATCGAAAAGCGCTACCGCTGCATAACCTGCGGCATCCCCGAAAAAGAAAGCGATATTTTGGAGGGATACATTTTGAAGGACAGGCAAAAAAACAAGTCCGTAATCGTGAAAAAGGCGCAGCCCGGGGCACTTTACGTAAAAACCGGCTATCGCATTTTGAAGGCCTCAAACGGAAGGGCTCTTTTGGATATAACGCTGTACACCGGGCGCTCACACCAAATCAGGGCGCATTTAGCCTCAATCGGTTGTCCCATCGAAGGGGACTTTAAATACGGCGGCGGACGGGGCACGCAAAAGCTTTCGGCATATAAGCTCAGCTTTAATTTTTCGGACTCCGGAGGGATTTTATCCTATCTGAACGGAAAATCACTTGAAATATCCCCTTATTTTGATAAAGAGGTGCAATGAAAATGAACTTGGCAACAGACTGGAAGGATTACGAAATATTGGATTTGTATAACGGCGAAAAGGTGGAGCGTTGGGGCAACATTACCCTTATCCGCCCCGACCCGCAGATTATATGGCCGAAAAAAAGCGATGCCGATTATACGCATTCGGCATACGCGCGCTACAAGCGCTCCTCCACCGGCGGCGGTGCATGGGAATACTATAAAAAGCTTCCCGAAAAATGGCAAATCAACTACAAAAACCTTTCGTTTTACATAAAGCCCATGGGATTTAAGCACACCGGGCTTTTCCCCGAGCAGGCGGTAAACTGGGACTATATGACGGAAAAAATCAAAAATGCGGGGCGGCCCATACGCGTTCTCAATCTTTTCGCATACACCGGCGGTGCAACGGTCGCATGTGTTTCCGCAGGTGCTTATGTGTGCCATGTGGATTCGTCCAAGGGCATGACCGGGTGGGCGAAGGAAAACATCGCCTTATCGGGCCTTTCCGACAGGCCGATGCGCTTTATAGTTGACGATGTGCGAAAATTTGTGGAACGCGAAATTCGCCGCGGCAATACCTATGACGCAATTGTTATGGATCCCCCCTCCTACGGCCGCGGCGCCGGGAAGGAGGTTTGGAGCTTGGAGGCCGACCTTTTCCCCTTGGTTGAGCTCTGCTCGCACGTTTTAAGCGAAAAGCCCCTGTTTTTCCTTATAAATTCCTACACCACGGGGTTATCGCCCACGGTGCTTGAAAACATTTTGTCCGTTACCCTTTCGCACCTGGGAGGAAAAATTTCCTCGGGCGAGGTCGGACTTCCGGTCACAAGCTCCCGTCTTGTGCTTCCCTGCGGCATTTTCGGAAGATGGGAAGAGTAAAAACGCACGGCTCATGTGAGCCGTGCATTTTATTTTACAAGCACCTCGTAAAGCGCTTTAATATTTTCAAAAACAAAATCGGGGTGAATGTTGTATTTTTCGATATCCTCCCTCGTGCCCTCGCCCGAGAGCATAAAGAGCGTGGTAATTCCCGCATTGACTCCGCAGGCTATATCCGTGTAAATTCTGTCGCCCATAACGGCGGTTTCTTCCTTGGAAAATCCCGTTTTTTCCATTGCGAGACAAGCCATGTCCGG
>CAZRUB010000103.1:0-5305 GCA_964603185.1 uncultured Ruminococcus sp. | reverse complement strand
CGTGAGCCCCGCCATAGTTTATACCGAGGGGGAGAAGGCAATCGCCGTTTCGGGAAAAATGACGGAGCTTAAAGCGGCGAGCGCAAGCAATTCAAAAGCAGAATTAAAGCTGGTTCACAAAACGACCGAGAAAGCGGTTGAAATTCTGAAGAAAAACATCGCCTTTATCGATGAAAACTGCGAGGCTTTAACCTTCACCACAACGGAGCCCCTTACCGTGGGCGAATATGAAATCGTTTTCGATTTCACAGAGGACGAAACCTTAAAAGAACAGTTCGGGGCGGACAGCATAAAGTGCGGAAAAACCCTTACCGTGTCGGCCAACAAGAAGTATCAGCTTAAATCCTACGGCCTTGTGGCGCTTGTTCGCACAACCTCAGAAGGCGAAACGGATTACGACTTTTTCCCGTTTGACACGGAATCGGAATTTCTTAAGTTTTATCAAGGAAAATCAACCGCAACCGGACAGATTAACAACACCAAGATAGAGTACTACGATTTCGGCGAGGACGAAAACGCCATTCGTGACCATGAAATTCTCTTAACCGTGCGCGGCAAGCTTAACAAGGTGGAAAAAAACGGCGAGATTTTCTGGCAGGCGAGCTATGAAAACGGCGACATCATCATAAGCAACATGCTTTCCTATGAGGGCGACACGCCGCTTAAGCTTTATAAGGACGGAAACGACTATATTGTGGAGGGCGACGGCCTTATAAAGGTGATAAATTCCATAAACGTGTGGCGCAGTAAGTGGAGCATATCCGCGACTAAGGGCATTATC
The DNA here is from genome assembly GCA_964603185.1 of uncultured Ruminococcus sp. Taxonomy (GTDB): domain Bacteria; phylum Bacillota; class Clostridia; order CAKSNL01; family HGM11501; genus HGM11501. The sequence continues at coordinate 4,524 of CAZRUB010000103.1, read as the reverse complement.
TACACCTTGGACGAGGAAAGGTTTGCGGGCGGGCAGTTGAACAACGTGGCAACCCATTCCCTGGAGCTTTCCCTGGACGGTGCGGCATCTATGATTCAGTCCATCGGCGGCTTTGCCATCGATTTGAAATACGGCGTTTTAAGCTCCGAATGGTATGACGATTCCGACGGTATGGTAACCTACGGCATCGGCTTCGGCGGAAGCATAAGTCTTCCCATAAACGCGAAGGAGGAAGAAACCTTAACGGACGACCAGGAGGATATTGCCGACGCCATGGTAAACCTTTTCGACGAGGGTGATGAGGATTTAACCGGCACGTCGAAGCTTGACAAGGCCTCCACCGGCGATAAAATCAAAAAGGATACCAAGCTTTCGGAGGGGCAGCTTTCCGCGGAAATAAACAACGTTTTATTCGGCGAAAAGGGCGAGGTGAAAAACAAAAAGGTTGAGGTGGAGGGCACAGGCTTTATAGGAATCGATTCCACCTTCAGCGTTGCGCTCCCCAAGGACGTTTTGGGCTCCCTTGTTTCCAACGCACCGGGAATTTACGCAAGCGTTACCATAAACACAATCAAAAATCAGTATGAGATCAACGCAGGCTTAAACATCAAGATAATCGAGTGCGAGGGTGTTCTGGCGTTTAAGCAGGTTAAGGTTAACAAAAAGGACGTTATAGTTCCGGATAAAGTTGAATTCTACATCCGCGACGGGCTTAAAATTCCGATAGCGCCTCCCGTGCTTTACATTGCGGGTCTGGGCGGCGGAATCAACGACCTTGCGGACACGATAGGCGGCAATTTCGATAAGCTTCCGCCCATCACCATTCTGTTATACACAAGACTTGAAGCGATAGGCGTTATGGTCGGCGATTTCAACGCAAAGGTAAGTCTGGAGGGCCTGTCCCTAACGGGCGACATGAAGCTTAAGGCAAAGGGCCTTGAAAAGGTTATGGACTTAAAAGCGGGAATAAGTGCCCGCTGGGTGGAGCCGTGGCAGCTTTCCCTTTACGGCAACGTCAGCATAATCGACGGACTGATTAAGGGCGGTATTACCGTTACAATCGCGGATGACTACTTCTACGGCTATGTTTACGCAAGCCTGTGCATACCGGACAGCATTCCCTTCGTGGGCGGAAAGGAGCTTCGCGGAGTGGAGGCCGCCGTATCCAATCAGTTCATCGGCGCGAACATTAAGCTTATAGGCATAAAGCTGGGCGTTATATACTACTGGGGCGAGAAGGTTTCCTTCGGAACCAACATCGATTTAAGCCCGCCGAACCAGGAGGGCGAGGAAGGCATAATGGCGCTTGATTTAAGCAACGAAAACGCCGTGGGCTATTACGGAACCAACGTTCACATGCTTTCCGCGGCGACGCTTTCGACGACGGGGAACGAAACCGTGGTTAATGTTCAAAATGCCGCCACAGAAAGTGCCCTTTTGATAGAGGTTGAATATACGGGCGATACACCGGCTATCGAAGACATTACCGTTAAAAACCCGAGCGGAGCGGAAATTCCGCTTGCTGCCGATGACGGCAATGGCGGAGGAAGCTTCCTGCTTCAGGAGCGTGACGGTAAGAAATATATGTATATCACCGTAACAGACTCTGATTTAATCGGAAACGGTAATTGGACGATTACATGCACCAACAAAAAAACGGAAATTTCCGCCTTCGGCATGAACGGGGTTGACGATATCGCCTCCCTTGACGAGAACGGAACCACCGTTACAAAGGTTTCCGAAATGGAGGTTAAGGTGGACAGCAAGGTGACCGGTGCGGACGGAAAAAGCACCGCGACGCTGGATGTTTATCTTACCGAGGATAAGGATATTTTAAAGAAGATTCAAACAAGCAAGAACACGGGCGATATTCTGGGAACAAGCATTTATCATAAAGACAACGTTGTGCTTAAGGATACGGTGTCGACCGGGAACATTTCCCTTCCCGACGCAATCGAGGACGGAACGTATTACGCGGTGGCGGTTCTTTCCTCAAGCGAGGGCATAAGCCTTGCGATAAGCAAGGTAAAGAACGAAGAAGGCAACTACGAGCCGACGGCCGTGACGATTACAAACCCGAACCTTCCCAATGATGTAAGCGGAGTGGCGATTTCCTACGGCGGAAACGGTGAAATTTTCGTTCGTGTGACGGATAGCGATGACGCAGATTACACCCACTATCTTGCGGAAATTGTGCCTGATAACGCCAATGAGGTGCTGGAAAACAATGTGGGTCAGTTTGAAAAGGGAAAACCCTTCGTGTTCGGCGCAGAGGCGGGCATGAAGGCGGGAAACAGCTATCATGTGGAAATTAAAACCCTTCGCGAGGAATATAAGTTAAGCGGCGTAGACGAAGAGAACAAAAACGGCGAAGGAACAAGCGGCGAGGGAACAAGCGGCGAGGGAACAAGCGGCGAAGAAACAAGCAGCAATGAGCTTACGTCAAACGGCGGGGAATATAAAAAGCACTACTATTACGGCAGAAATGCGGTTCATTCAGCATCGCTTACGCTTCCCGAAACGAAGCTTCCCAACCTTTTAAGCGTTAACGTTAACTTCGACACCTCGGGCGACGAAATTGTCACCAACAACAAAACCGTTATAATTGACTATACCTTTGGCAAAGAAGAAGGCGAAAACGGCGAAAACGGCGAAGGCGAAAACGATTACGACGAAAACGACGTGTTTGTGGAGCTGGATTTGAACGGAAGCAAGGTTTATGCACTGGGAACCGACCCGGAGGCCGAGGGCTTTTCACACTTCCGCAAGAATTGGCGCTTCGTTTTCGACGATTTGGAGGACGGCGACTACGTTGTTGATTTCACGGCCTACACAAAGAAAAAGGACAATATAAAGGGCAGTGAAACCGGTGTGAAGAATGCATATTTCGCATTCACGGTGGACACCTCCGCCCCGGTTCTGTCACTTGCTCAGAGCTCCGCGAGGTATGAAAACAAAACAACGACGGAAGAGAGAACGGTTACCTTCGGCGCCAACACGGTCATTGCGGATGAAAACGGGAAATACACCATTCGCGGAATAACCGAGAAAACGGCGGAGCTTTATCTGGACGGCGTGAAAATGGACGATGAGGTGATTTCCTCAAACGGAAGCTTTGAAATCACGCTGCAGCTTAAAGAAGATGAGCTTGAAAAAGAGCACACCTTAAGGGCAACGGACAAAGCGGGCAATTCCTCCGAGCTTAAGGCTTATGCCGTAAGAGGCGACGCCTTCTCCTTCAGTAAGCTGGAGCTTTTCGTGAACGGCGAAAAGGCGGAGGCAGACAAGGACGGCACCAAACATGTTATCGTTAAAAACGGCGCGAAGCTGAATTTGACCGCAAGCGTAGTAACGGATGGCGGAACAAGCTTCAAGGTGGACACATCCGATATAATTTGGAGCGTGCTTTACGCGAAAAACACGGTTGCACTGGAAAACGGCGTTGCAACGGCGCTCACGACCGGGGAAACCGCTGTTGCGGCAAAGCTTGCAACTGTGGGCGTGACCGATTCGACCAAGGAGCGCACCGACGGGCTTTCCGATTATGTTGTTATTGAGGTTGCCGCAAACTCAAAATCCGATCTTGCGGATAAAATAACGGAGGCAAGGACGGCGCTTGAAAACGGAAGCAATAAATCGCAAAGCAAGAAGGATGCCTTGAAGGAGGCAATTGAGGAAGCAACCCTTGTTTTCAACGGAAGCGGCAAAACGGAGGAGGATTACACGGAGGCGGTAACTAAGCTTGACGCCGCAATCGAAAAATTCAACTCAAAGTCGGGCACTTCATCAAGCTCCGGCGGAAGCAGGCTGAAATTTGACGTTACGGCTTAAAAAGCGGAGCACGGACGGGTTGAGCTTTCGCAAAAATCGGTATATAACGGCAATTCCGTTACCGTAACCGCAATTGCCGATGACGGCTATGTTGTTTCCGATATTCTGATAAACGGCGAGTCGGTGGGTAGGCACAATGTTTACACAATAGCGGCCGTACGGAAAAACACGGTGGTTAAGGTTATATTCGCGGAAAAGGGCGCACTTGCCTTTGACGACGTGGCGGAAAGCGATTGGTTCTTCGAAAATGTTCGCTATGCTTACGAAAACGGCATCATGCTCGGAACAAGCGACAGCCTGTTTGAGCCGAACCTCAACGTTACGCGCGGCATGTTTGTAACGGTTCTTTATCGCATAAGCGGCGATGAAAGCACAAAGATGCACGGCTTTAACGACGTTTCCGATGAGATGTACTATGCCGAGGCGATAGCATGGGCGGCAGAAAAAGGAATTGTTATGGGTGTAACCAAAACCGAATTTAAGCCGGACGACAACATCACGCGCGAGCAGATGGCGGCGATTATTTTGCGGTATGCAAAATACAAGGGCTTTGACGTATCGGTCGGCGAGGATACAAACATTCTTTCATATGATGATGCCGAGGAAATTGCCGAATATGCTGTTCCGGCTATGCAGTACGCGGTCGGTGCAGGCCTGATAAAGGGAAGAACGGAAAGAACGTTAAATCCCAAG
>CAZRUB010000102.1:0-5340 GCA_964603185.1 uncultured Ruminococcus sp. | reverse complement strand
TCCAAGGTTTTCATTATTCCGTCGGCAATGCCCTCGGCCAATTTTTTTTGAAAGCTCTCGTCCGTCAAATTCGAAAGCTCCTCAAAATTGGTAAGGCAGCCGCACTCAACAATAACCGCGGGCATGTCCGTTCTTTTTATAACCGCCATATTCGTACCGTCGCGAAGTCCGCGGTCGATTGTGCCCGCCGCTTTGACCATCTCGTCCAATATGTTTTTCGCAAGCAGCCTTCCCTTTTCGCTCGACATATAGAAAAGAACCATAGAGCCCTTATATTCCGAATCGGGTATACTGTTATTGTGAATCGAAACAAAAAGCGCGGCGTTCCTTTCGTTGGCGAAATCGGCCCGCTCCGCAAGTCCGACATAAGTATCGTCCGAGCGGGTAAGCGCCGTTTCGATTCCGTTTTCCGAAAGAATATCCCTCACCATGAGCGTGATGCTTAAATTCATATCCTTTTCGTAAGCGATAATCTCCTTGCCGTCCTCAGCTTTCCCGAGGCTTCCGGGGTCGCTTCCGCCGTGGCCGGCATCCAGAACAACAAGCCTTGACGTGGCGGCATCGGAAAAATCCTCCTCCTTTTTTTCCTCCGTCAATATAAGAATATTGCCCTCCGTTTTCGCCGAAGCGGTGTTTTTAAGGGTTACCGTTACTTTTTTCCCGGATACCTCCGCCTTGGAAACAAGCGAATCGTTTATTTTGATTGCCTCCTTCGAAAGCGATGCTCCCGAAACCGTCACTTCAACGCTTGTATCGTATACGGAAGCCGAAAGAGCCGCCCCCTCCGGGAATATAAGCTTTTTTTCGTTCGTTCCCAAAAAATCGAAATTTTCCTTTTCGGGATATATCCTCAAGGTAACAACGCCGCCGTTGTCCGCATACAGATAGCGAAGCGGCTCATCACCCTCCGCCACAATTCTCACATATCCGTCATGAACCCCGAAGCGAAGCTTGCAGGCATTCCCCTCGAAGCTTTCGCTTTTATCCGAAAGCACCGCGCCGTATATATCAAAAACCTCACGCACGGGGTTTTCAAGCGTTAATCTCTTCAATTCATACGCGCCGGACACCGAAAAAGACAGGGCGTCGTATTCATCCCTTTTTATAAATTCCACATCCTCCAAAATCGCACGGGGCTCCTGTGCCCCTTCGTCATTTTCATCACCGTTGTCATCGGCTTTATCGCCACCCTCCGTTTCATCGGATTTTTCGTCATAATAAACGTCCACCCGCCTTTTTTCGCCGTCCCAGGAAACCGTAAGTCCCAATGCCTCGCTTACGAAGCGGACGGGAATCAGGGTTCTGTCGTTAATTATGGCGGGCGCGGCATCCAGCCCGACAGCAGTGTTATTCACAATTGCGGTTTTGTCGTCAATCGTCATTTTAATTTCCGTGCTTTGATATTCAACCGTAACGGTGCGTTCTTCACCGTCCCAGGAAACCCTTGCTCCCATATCGGTAAAAAGGGCGCGAACGGGAATGAAGGTTCTGTCGTTGATTATCATGGGCGAGGGTTCACACTCAACCTCTTTTCCGTTAAGATAAAGCCCTATCCCCTCCGCAAAGGCGGGCAAGGCGCAAAGCACCGTTATTGCAAAAAGCAAAAAGCATATTATTTTTTTCATAAATCTTTTTTCACATCTTTCTCCGAGGTCATAGCTTAATTATACTATCATATGTCGAAAAAGTCAACTTTCCGAAACACAACGGCCATGAATTTTTTATTAAATTTTAATTAATACTAATTACGGTGATAAGATGATTACTGTTTTTCTGCGCACGGTTATTTTATACATTTCCATGATATTTGCAATGCGCATTATGGGGAAAAAGCAGGTCGGCGAGCTTAGGCCCGGCGAGCTTGTCGTTTCCATCGCCATATCCGACCTTGCCTCCATCCCCATGCAGGATACCGACCAGCCGCTTTTAAGCGGACTTATTCCGATGTTTACGCTTATGTGCCTGGAGGTTTGCCTTTCTTTTTTAACGCTTAAAAGCCGCTTTATACGCGATATTTTTTCAGGCCGTCCCTGCATTATCATAAGCCACGGAATAATCGACGAGAAGGCGCTTTCCCGCCTCCGATACAGTCTTTCCGACCTTACGGAGGAATTGAGAACCGCGGGCTGCAGTGACATTCGCGATGTCGAATATGCGGTTTTGGAAACCACGGGAGCGCTTAATATCATCCAGAAATCCTCCAAGCGGCCTCTTTCTCCCTCCGACCTTCGCCTTAAGGTTGAGCCCTCGAATATAACGATAACCGTAATAGCGGACGGAAGGCTGATAAAAGAAAGCCTCGCCGGGACGGGTCGCGGCGAGGCTTGGCTTAAGGCCGAGCTTCGTAAAAAAAATATTTTAAGCTACGGTGAGGTTTTTTATGCCGCCGTAAGCGGAAACGAGCTTTATGTTCAGCCGAAAGAGCGAAAGAAGCGAAAGGAGCGAAATCAAAAATGAAGGGCTTTATATTTTCGCTGACGGTTTTCGTCTTAACCGCGGTCGGACTTTTTTTCTGCTCCTCATACATGTCATCAACGCTTTCGGAGCTTTCCGAAGTCTTAGAAAAAGCAAGCCTTGCCATGGACGAAAACGACTTTGATGCCGCCGAAAAGCACGCCGACGCATTTTCGGCCGAGCTTGAGGAAAGCTCCTCCGTGCTTTGCTTTTTCTGCGACAGAAGACCCATAGACGACGCGATTATTCAATCGGAAAGGCTTAAAAGCTTTATTTCGGAAAATGACGCACCCTCCGCCCGTGCGGAGCTTTCCGCCCTTCGCGTTATGCTTCGCGGTATGGCGGAAAAGGCCGTTTTAACAACCAAAAGCATATTTTAGCCGCCTTATTTTTTCTCCGCCTTAAGCTTTTCGATCACAAGCTTTATGTAAATCGCCGCCGCCAGAACAAAAGCAAACGAAATCAGCGACAAAGCCTGCTGGCCGTAGATATGAATTCCGAAGAGAGTGTTTCCGTTGTTCGAAATCGCGGTGAGAATTTTTCCCGCAGCGACGGAGGCCGCGAAGCCGAAAATTCCGCCTATACAGTTTTTAAGCGCCATCGCCTGCGAAATGTATTCGGAATCCACATAGCTGTACACAATGTTGTAGGAATTTTGGTTTGTGCCCGCCTGCGCAACGGAATAAAGCAAGGTGAAAACGGCAACGCACCAAACACTGTCGGGGGTTGTGAAGATATTTACGAAAAAGCCCGCCGCCGCAATCGAAAGCGCAAGGGTAAAGCCCTTGGCGAACGACGTTTTATCCGAATATCTTCCGAAGGGTCTTGAAACGACAACCCTTGCCAGGTTTCCCACCATGTTTATAACCTGCACCGTTCCCACGGAGAGCATAAGCTCCTTCGTTTTGTAAACTCCCATAAAGCCGATGGTGAAATATCGGCCGACATCCCACAATACCGTTAGGTAAACAATGCTTCTGAAGCTTTTGTTCTTAAACGTCTTTTCGACAATTTCGCGGAGAGAATACCGCAGGCTCTCATCCCTTTTCGGAGCGTCCTTTATCATCATAAGGAAAACAAAGTCCAAGACATTAAGCACCAAAATAAGCGTTGCGATAAGCAGAAACACACCCCGCATATTGCCGTCGGCCTCCAGCTTATCGATCACAAATCCCACCGCGAGCGTGAAAACAATACCCGAAAAAAGCGAAATCATTTCTTTTGTCGCCGAATATTCTCCGCGCTTTTTCGCATCCACAAACGAGTTTGCCCAATTATAGCAAACGGAATAAACAAGATGCATGCAGAAATACCCCAAAAGTATTCCCGCCATTACCAAAACGGTTTTAACATTATCGGAGGCAGGCAGAAGGCTTACGAGGAAAACCCCCATAAACCCGAAATTCGCCAGTACATCGCAAATTATTACCGTTCGCTTAACGCTTTTCATTCTTTTTACAAGCCCGATGGAAAAAAGCTGAAACATGAACGCCAGCGAAATGAACGACGATATTATACCGTTCAGCGCATCGCTTACGCCGATATAGGTCAAAAGCTTTGCCAAAAACGCGTCCGCGACCAAAATCGACACGTAATATTCAACGGCGCACTGCGCGGTGTACGCCCTTCTGGAGCGCTTGTAATCGGCGGACATGAAAATATCACTCTCCGGGGCGCCGCCTTTTTTTGTTAAAATTTCTTCCTTCACATAAATCACCTGTATGACAGTATAGCACCCGGTGAAAAAAATTTCAACAGCTTTATTTACGAAAAAGTTTCGTAAAACGCAAAATAAGCTTGATTTTATCGAAGCAAGGCATTATAATAGGCTTATGTTGGTGGTGATAAAATGTCCTTAAAGCAGCTCTCGGAGCTTACGGGCTTTTCCGTAAGCACGATTTCAAAAGCATTTTCCATGAAAAGCGAAATTCCCGAAAAAACGCGGGAAAGCATTTTTGCCGAGGCGCGAAGAATCGGCGTTTACGAGAAATACAAAAAGGAAGGGGCGGGCATTCCCACCGTTGCCGTAATCGTTCCCGAATTTAAGAGCGAATATTATACCGGCATCATATCGGCACTTTCATCCGCGCTTTCAAAACGCGGCTATTGCCTGATCGCCGTCGAAAGCGGCTTTGACGCAGACCGTGTTGCGGAGCTTTTCGGGCACCTTGCCTATAACCTTAAGGTAAGCGGAATCATTGTGGCGGACAACACCGAAAAAATCAAAAATCCCGATAAATTTCCCATGCTCAGCATTTCCCTGACGGATAACGAGCCGCTTTACGATTTCGTTTTCGTTTCCCTTTCCGAGGCACTTTACATACTTGTTGACTATCTTTTTTCAAACGGTCACCGACGAATAGCGTTCATCGGCGAAAGGCTTACCGTTGCCAAGAGAGATGCCTTCATCAAGGCGATGCAAAGGCGCGGGCTTTATGCCGACGAGCGCTTAATCAAAACCGTTTCCTCAAGATTTGAGGACGCCGGCTACGATGCCATGAGCTCCGTTTTGGCGGAGGGTGAGCCGCCCTCGGCGGTTATTGCGGCATATGATTATATAGCAATCGGCGCTCTCAAGGCCATTTTAGAGCACGGCTTAAGGGTACCCGACGACATATCCCTCGTGGGAATCGACAATATATCCGCGGGTCAAAGCCTTGCCACACCCTTAACCTCCATTGCGATTTTTTCCGAAAGCGACATCGAGGCAATACTCGATATGCTGATGAAAAAGGTCGAAAACAAGAATATTTCCATAAAATCCGCTTCCCCGTCCTCTCCCTTGCTTGTGGAAAGAAAAAGCGTCAAAAAAATCAAGCCTTAAAAAATGCCGCCCGTACGGGCGGCATTTTTATTACATAAGGCCGAGTCTTTTCACGGCATATA
>CAZRUB010000101.1:0-5380 GCA_964603185.1 uncultured Ruminococcus sp. | reverse complement strand
GCCATCGAGGTTAATGCCGGAACAAGCGATTTTGTGAAAAGCTGCATATTTTCCACGCTCTCTATTACCATTTGGGAGGCATCGGAAAATCCCGCCGCGGTCAGCCCTGCAAGCACCGAATAGCATGCTGTGAACGCGGCCTCCGAAACGGATTTGTTTTCCGCCCTCAATCCCGAAATAAAGGTGCATATAACGCCCAAAACGGTTACCGCGGCCATCAGTCTGACATTGTTGGCAAGCTCCGAAAAAAGCATATCCAGTGTCTTTTTCAAAACGCCCTTAAAATCAGCCGTATAAGTACCCGAGTATATGCTTTGCGCCGCTTCGTAAAAAGAAAATCCCCCGACGGCATTTATGCTTTCCTCCGCTTCCGACGGGATTTTTATCGCCGCAAGGTCATCCATGGATGCCGCGGAAGCATTAATGCTTATCAGCATTACAATCAAAGCACCGAAAAAAATTTTTTTCATAACAAATTCGCAATCACCTCAAACAACGCTTTAACGGATGGCAATGCCGCGGAAAGAATGATAATTTTCCCGCCGAGCTCTATTTTTTCGGCCAGCGAGCTTTCTCCCGAATCTCTGCATAGGCTTGCGGCATTTCCGGTAACGCAGGCTGTTCCCGTAATTTTAAGCACGCCCGAGAAAATTCCGCCGTCCAATCCCGATGCTTCGGATAAAAGCGTTATTTCTTCCACTATTTTATTTATTTCTCCGAGCACAACCCAAAGAACATATACCCCCGCCGAAAGTGCAAGCAAAAGCGCCGCTTCTCCCTTGCCCAATTGCCTTAAAATTATGCACATAACGGCTGCGGAAATACACACTCCCGTAATTTGAACAATCATAATCCGAACACGGCCTTTATTTCGGAAAAAAGCTCTCCTATCTCCGGTATTACAACCGCAAGCACCACAATCAGTCCGGCTATGGTTACTATAAGCGCCTGTTCATCTCTTCCCGATTTTCCGACAATCATATTAAGCACCGCCACAACCAGCCCTATTCCGGCAACCTTAAAAACAAATTCTATTCCCATAGGCACCTCATATCAACATTATGGAAATAAGCAAGCCAAGCATTGCGCTTCCGCTTTTTATAAGCCTCGCTTCCTTTTCAAGCTTTTCGCGTTCAAGTGTTTTTTCCCTTAAGGTATCCTGTAAAAACATTTCCGCCAAATTTATTATGCCTTCTCCCGTTTCCGCATCGAGCCCGTCTGTAAATTGCCTTAGCATATCCTCATCTTTTTTTGACGGTGCATTTTCAAAATCAATTTCGCACAGCCTCAATGCCTCGCCGACCGGAAGCTTGGAAACCGCAATAATCGACTTAAACCTTTCCAAGGACGAAGCCAGTTCCTCCAAATAATTTTTTCTTTCACTTCTTTTTTCCGTGAGAATACGGCCGTATGCGCAAAATGCGGCAACAATCAAGAACGCACCTATAATTTTAAGCATAGCGAATTTCCTCAACGGTTCCGGGGCCGCATCGCCGAGATAAAAGTATGTATGCCTCAAAAACCCCTTCGTCACAAAGCTTTTTTATCCCCGCGCGCTTTTTCACATCGTCAATGCTTGCCGCATGTGCGGAGCATATAACCGCCACACCCGATTTAACCGCCTGCATTATCGCTTCCGCATCACTTTCCGAGCCGATTTCATCGGTTATCATCACCTCCGGTGACGACGACCTTAATAGGCTCATCATGCCTTCGTATTTCGGGCATGAATCCAAAACGGATGTAAGCGCACCGACGTCATTTACGGGAATTCCGCCCTTCAATGCGGCAAGCTCCCCGCGCTCATCGGCAACGGCGACTCTTTTCATATATCGCTCCCCGCCGAGCAATCTTGCCGTATCGCGAAGCATTGTTGTTTTTCCGCAGCCCGGAGGGGATATTATAAGCGTGTTTTTTACCGTGCCTTGCGCTATGTAGTTTATTATTTTAAGCGCCGCTCCGCGTACCTCCCGCGCTATCCTTATATTAACGGATGAAATATCCGTTATATAAGCAATTCTGTTATCTTCCGTCACACACCTTCCGGTAATTCCTGCCCTGTGTCCGCCTTCCAGTGAAAGAAAGCCGTTTTTCAGCTTGTCCTGTGCCGAATAAATTGAATTGTCGCAAAGCGTTTTAACGATTTCCCTGATTTCAGACGGCGAAAAAACCGCGCCGCGGCCGTGCGTAACACACTCTCCGAATTCCGAAACAAAATATATACCGCTTTTTTTCACTACAGCGGCCTCCTTTCCGGAATACAGCCTCAATTCTTCCGTTCGTTCGGGCGACTCCGCATCCGCCAGCGCAATTTTTTTAAGCCTGCCGAAAAAATATCTTTCGGCAAGTGCTTTTAAGCTTTCGTCCATAACACCACCCCTTTGTTCCATTTTATGGGCTTGTCTTTACATTTAGAACCTTTAATTATTCTGTCAGAAAGTAAAAAATTCCGCATTGCGAAAGAAGGTTAACCTTCTCCTGCAATGCGGGATTTTTTTATTCTTCGATTGCCGCTTTTCTTGTGTTTATCTTTTTAAATATCTCCATATCGAACTTCGGAGCTCTTTCATATGTATATAAGCCGTTTCGCTCCTGCTCAACATCGTAAAGCTGAGTATAGCAAAAGCCCATTATGTCGGGATTGTCCAAAAGAACATCCGTAACACCTTTATATCTTTCGACAAATTCCTCCACGCTCTTGGGGTCGTTTCCGTAGCCCCAACCGACATTGTCACCGTCAGTCCTCCATGCCAACCCTCCGTATTCGCTTACGAATATTGCTTCACCGTTATCAGGCTCAAACTCTTTTCCGGGGTGCCATCCTCCCTCTCTCGGAAGCCTTCCTTCGCCTATATGAGCGTATGCTTCACGGAACTTTTCCACATTTCCTTCATAGTCGTGAATATCCCATATGTCAACTCCCGGAATGTGATAGTTTCCGCTCACGTCTATGCAAAGCCTTGTCGGATCAAGCCTTTTGGTAAGCTTATATACGGTCTCGATAATCCTGTGCGGAGAATTTTTCTCGATATATCCCCATGTTTCGTTAAAGGGGCACCAGCCGATAATTGACGGATGGTTAAAATCTCTGTCCAGCGTATCTACCCACTCGTTGATAAAATCCTCCGCCGCAAGGGGATCGGTATAGTTCATTCCCCAGTTTGCATGCTCGCCCCATACCATATATCCGAGTCTGTCGCAATAATATAAAAACCGCGGTTCAAATATTTTTTCGTGAAGCCTTGCTCCGTTAAAGCCGGCCGCCATGGAAAGGACTATATCCCGCATAAGCTCTTCGTCCGTTTTTGCCGTATAAATTCCGTCCGGATAAAAGCCCTGGTCAAGCACCATACGCTGAAATACGGTCTTCCCGTTCAGCATAAATTTTCTTCCGTCAAGGCGCACTTCTCTCATGCCGAAATAACTTTTTACGTTATCTTCGCCGAACGAAAAGGTTAAATCATAGAGTCCGCCTTTTCCGATTTCCCAAAGATGCAGTTCATCTAACTCTATTTTCATGCTGAAAAAGCCCGTCTTAACTTCTTTTTCAGTTTTTCCGGCTTTTTTCCCATCAAAAGACGCTGTCGCCTGAATTTTACCGCTACCTTCTGCATATCCCGTTATTTTAAGGCATGAATTTTCTATATCGGGATAATATTTAGCGCTCTTTATATACGCCTTAGGTACAAACTCAAGCCATACCGTCTGCCAGATTCCGGTTGTTCTCGTATATCTGCATTCGTAGGAATTATACCTTTCGCTCTGCTTTCCCGTTGTCTGCCTTCCGCTTTTTACGTCATCCTCCGCAATGACAAACACGGTGTTTTCGCCCTCATGAACCAAGGCTGTGATATCACACGAAAAGGAGCTGTAGCCGCCCGCATGATAAAACACCCACTTCCCGTTAATAAATATGTGGCTTTCATAGTCAACTGCTCCGAAATGCAGAAATACATTTTTCTCGCATTCTTCCTTCGACAGTACAAACACCCTTCGATAACAAACCGATGTCATGAAGTCGGTATATCCGATACCCGAAAGCTTGCTTTCGGGACAAAACGGAACGTTTATTTTACGCGGAAGGCTTCCCGCCTTCCAAAGCTCCCTGTCCTTGGCGCTTTTTCCGAAGTCAAAATCAAACTCCCACTCGCCGTTTAAGCTTCTCCAGCTTTCTCTTTCCCACTGGGGATTGGGATGCTCTGTTCTGTAAATTTGCATGATAAATTTCTCCCTTCTGTAATAAAATGCTTTACATATCTGCATTATAATGCTATAATCTAATTAAGTACATGGAGAATATTTGCATAAAAGGTGGAGAATGCACGCATGTCAGGAGAACAGAAAAAAGCGGAATATATCATACCCGTACCGACTTCCGATTTCGGGCCCTTCAACATTATGCTTGCCGGAATCACCTACGAAAGCCCCGATTATCATATTAAGCGCACAAGCTCTGTGCATTCCGTCACCGAATACATAATTTCAGGCTCCGGTCACGTAATAATAAACGATACGCATTACACCGTATCAAAGGGCGATATGTATATTCTTCCGTTTAACTCAAACCACGAATACTACTCGGATCCCCGGGACCCGTGGCGCAAAATTTGGATAAACACCGGCGGTTCGTTTACGGATGAGCTTTTAAGCCTTTACGGGCTCAGCAACACCTTCGTTTTTAAGAATGCCGACGGATACCGCTATCTTTCCGAAATTCTGAAGCTCTGCGAAAGCACAACTCTTTCGGGCTATGAAATAAATAAGTGTGCGTCCGAAATTTATTTCAGCCTTGTATGCTATCTTGCGGAATGTGAAAATAAGCGTCATTCCGCGGTCAGCCGTGATGCGGAAAGGCTCAAGGTCTATATTGACAGAAACGTTGACAAAAACATATCCTTGGCTGAGCTTTCGGAGCTTATTTTCCGCAGCGAATCTCAGGTAATCCGAATTTTCAAGGGTGCCTACGGCCAAACTCCGTATGACTATCTTCTGAGCCGTAAGCTGGAACGTGCAACACTTTTTCTTCAGAACACATCCATGTCCGTTCACGAAATCGCAATGCGCTTGGGCTTTTATGACGAACATTATTTTTCAAATGTTTATAAGAAAAAGACGGGACGCTCCCCGTCAAGCGAAAGAAAAGCGGCGTCTTCTTTATGAAAAATGCGGGATTTTGCCGCTTTTCGGCGTTTTTCGTCCAATCCTCCCGAAAATTATTTCGATTTTTTTTAAAAAAGCCTTTACAAAATAAAAAAAGTGTGATATAATAAATAAGTCATGAGGGCAGTGCCTTCATAATCCGGATATCGCAGGGTAGAGCAGTCCGGTAGCTCGTCGGGCTCATAACCCGGAGGTCGGTGGTTCAAATCCGCCCCCTGCA
>CAZRUB010000100.1:0-5388 GCA_964603185.1 uncultured Ruminococcus sp. | reverse complement strand
CGCGAGGGCAATCAGCTTACGTTTGACGATATGGAGCGGGCGGCTTGGAACGCAAAGCCGTTTAAAAGCTTCATCGATCCCGATTATACGGGCTTTTCCGGCCCCGGAAATATGCCGCGCTTCATTGCGGAATTCTGCAAAAAGACGAACCAGCCCGTTCCCGAGGGAATCGGCCCCGTTACCCGCTGCATAGCGCAGAGCCTTGCAATGAAGTATCGCTACTGCATAGAATGCTTGGAGGAGATACTTGACAAAAAAATTGACGTTGTGCATCTTGTGGGCGGCGGAATTAAGGATAAGATGATTTGTCAGTTCACCGCAAACGCTACCGGACGAAGAGTTGTTGCGGGGCCCGTTGAAGCAACCTCTATGGGTAATATTGCCGCTCAGCTTATGGCTCTCGGCGAAATCAAAACCCTTAACGAAGCACGTCAAATCGTTAAAGCGTCGTTCGAGCCCGTTTATTATGAGCCACAGGACACGGACGCTTGGGATGCCGCATATGAGGACTTCAAGAAGGTTTTGCAATAGGCGATACAATCGCCTAATCCCGACTCTGTCTAAAGAAAATACCGCGGCTTTTACGATGCCGCGGTGTTTTTTCGTCGGGAACATTTTCTTTTCTTGACACATATTATAAATTACGGTATTATAATTATATATTTTTTCGGGAGGCGGTTTCTTGGACTTTTTCATTACTCTGCTTGAAATCATAGGCACTATATCCTTCGCTCTTTCCGGCGCCATGTGTGCCCTCAGAAAAAACATGGATATTTTCGGTGTGTGCATTTTGGGAATTACCGCCGCGGTCGGCGGGGGAGTGATAAGAGATATTACACTCGGATTAACGCCTCCTGCCGCACTTATGCATCCACACTACATCATAATTTCCGTTGCCGCCTCGATTCTTATCTTTATTCCGAAAATCAGGCATATAATAACGGCACATCCCCATCTTTATGAGCTTCTTATGCTTATCACCGATTCTCTCGGGCTGGGAATTTTCACGGTTGTCGGACTGAAAGTGGGCATTGACGCGGGCTTTTTCGAAAATCCCATGCTTTTGATTTTTATCGCGGTTGTAACCGGTGTGGGGGGAGGGGTTCTCCGCGATATTTTCTCAGGGGAACGTCCCTATATCTTCGTTAAGCACATCTATGCCTGCGCCGCCATTGTCGGCGCCGTGCTTTCATACCTTTTGTGGAGCTTAACGGGGGAATATATCGCCATGACCGCCGGGCTTTTTCTTATCGTTATCATTCGTTTTTTGGCGGCAAAATTCCGCTGGAGCCTTCCCAAGGCAGGGGAGCTTTAAAAACCCGTATAAGAACGCGCCGAGGGAGGGCCATGGCCCTCCCTCGGCGCGTTCTTTATTTTATTTCGTCCAGTGTTACTTCTCTTTTAAGCTCCGACGAGCGGTAAAAAAGGTCTATAAACGCCGCGGTATTTATGGTTTCCTCCGGCTTTATCATAACCGGCACGTCGTTTAACAAAACCTCCGCAATATGGTCTATAAGATGAAAATGACCGGGGAATGTTTCCTTTCTGTAGGGGTCATCGTCCGTAATCTTCGGATAGCAATCGGACTGATAGCTTCCGGAGCTTCCGTAAAGCTCCAGAGAGGGAAGAGAGAGCCCCGCCTTATCTCCCACAATTTTGAAGCTCATATCGTCGGGAAGGTTCACCGCCCACGCAACCTTAAAGTTCGCTCTTGCACCGTTTTTGAAATATGCGCTTCCCGAGGCAAAATCCTCCACGTCGAATTCCTTGCTGTCATAGCTTCGCTGAAGGTTAACGCCGCCCAACGCACCGCTTGCGGTCAAATTGCTTTTTAGCTGATTTTTCTGATGTGCGATTTTTGCGCATGCCGTACCGGAGACCGAAACGATTTCGGGATTTCCCATAAGCCACAAAAGCGAATCTATCATATGTACTCCGATATCCAAAAACGCCCCTCCGCCGGACTGCTCCTTAATATGAAACTTGCCCCATTGGGGAATGCCTCTTCGCCTTATTCTGGAAATTTCCGCATAATAAATATCGCCCAAAACCCCGTCATCTATAAGCTCGCGTGCGGCAATTCTGTCGGGCGTATAGCGCATGGACTGGCAGGCGATAAGGTGCTTTCCCTGTTTTTTCGCCAGGTCATAAAGCTCTATCGCGTCGGCATAGGTGTAGGCGAGAGGCTTCTCGCCCAAAACGTGCGCTCCGTGGGAAAGCGCCAGCGTTATGTATTTTTTATGAAGGGTATTCGGCACACAAACCGATACAAGCTGCGGCTTCTCCTTCTCAAGCATCTGTTCCGCGTCGGTATAAAAATGCTCCACCCCGAAGCGCTCCGCCGTTTCGCGCGCCGCCTTTTCAAACACATCGCACACGCCCACAACCTTAAAAACATCCTGTCTGTTAATGTATGCCGGAAGATGCGCCTTGTTCGCAATCATTCCGCAACTTATAACGCAAACCTTTATTTTATCCATTTTTTATATCTCCTTCGTAAAGCCCAGGGTAAGCTCATCCGCTTTGGTTGCGCGGTATTCAAGCCCGACATATTCCGAATAGCCGCTTTTCTCGATATGCCCCAAAATATTTTTCCAGTTAAGCTCTCCCGTACCGGGCTCCGTTCTTTTCGGGCTGTCCGCCACATGAAAATGACCGATTATGTCCAAGTTGGCGTCAATTCTGTCTATAATATTGCCCTCCATCCTCTGCTGATGGTAAATGTCGAAAAGCATTTTTACGTTAGGACTTTTTACCGCCCCGATAATTTCGGCGAGGGGAGAGGAATAGGGCATGAAATAGTTCCTTCTGTCGTAGGTATTAAGCGGCTCCACAACCAGTGTTATACCGTTTTTCTCGGCATACGGCGCCGCCTTGGCAAGGGTGGAAAAAACATTTTCCCTTTGCTCCTCATAGGTCATATTTTCATTGTTTTCCCCAATCAGCACTATGAGCTTGCGGCACGAAAGCGCATCGCACACGGGCGCCGACTCCTCAACGGCACGTATCAGCTCATCCGCTCTGCCCGTGTTTAGAATTCCGCGCGACAAATCGTATGAAAGCGCCTCATCGCTTTTAACGTCAATATTCATCAAGCTCAGCGCAAGGTCGTTTGCTTTTAAGAGCGCCGCGGTTTTCTCAATATCCTTTACCGACCACTTCCAAAATTCCACCGCGTCAATTCCCTGTTTTTTCACCGCGGCAAAGCGGTCGTAAAAATCCAGATGGGAAAACATCATATCTATACAAACCGAAAATTTCATTTAATACACCTCATAATTATTTTATAGCATTCCTTCCCTAAAAACAATGTATAAAAAAATAAACTGTTTGTATAAAACAAACAATTTATTTTCATTTTATAATATCCGACGGCGAAAAGCCCATGACTTTTTTGAACATCTTCGAAAAATACGCAACATCAGGCACGGCGCACGCCTCCGCCGCCTCCGTCACGGTATATTCACCGCTCAAAAGCAGCTCCTCAGCCTTTTTTATCCGAAGCAGGTTCCTGTATTTTATCGGCGTTTCGCCTTTGTATTCCGCAAAAAGACGGCGAAACGTCCCCTCGCTCACATGGCACATTTCGGCCAAATGCGATATGCTTATATCTTCAAGATAGTTGTTTTCTATTGCCATTATCCCTTTGTATATGCTTCTGTATTTTGCCTTAACCTCGCTTTTTTGCCGGTTGACCGCTATGCTTTTCAAAAGGGAATAAAGCCTCGACTTCAGCCCCAGCCTGTAGCCGGGCATACCCTCCGTCCACTCGCGCCTCATTTCGGAAAAGCTTTCGGAATACACATTATGCTCCTTTTTCACCAACGTAATCGCCCTTTCGGAAAAATCCAGCCTTTTTTCCCCATCCCAAAGCGTGAAAACGATCGTTTCGTAGGCGCCGGGTTCTCCCAATTCCCAATAGGAATAATATTTGCAGTCGTAAGGAATGTATAAAATTTCCCCGGGCCCTCCCTTAAGGTAGGGCTCACGGCCGGGCTCCTCACAAAACGCAATGCTTCCGCGCTTAACGTAAAAAAAGCGCGCAAACGTTTTATCGCCGCTTTTACAAAGCGTGGGAACCGGCGGCACCACAAAATCGTTTGCCGAGTATGCGATATTTTTTACCGTTATATCCTTATCCAATATTTCCTTCAGCTCTACAAGCATTTTTATCACCCTACTCTTTTATTTTCTGCGCGTCCTTCCTTTTTCCTTTATTTTTTAGACGAAAAATACAAATTAAAGATTGTTTTATCCATTGCCGTAAAAAGCATTTTGGTTTATAGTGTATTTGTATAAAAAAACTTTGAAAGGGTGTTTTTTATGGGTATAAAAATAGGTGTTGTCGGTGCAGGCTCATTTTCCGGCGACTTTATAAGACTTTTTAAGCTTCATCCCGATGTTGAGGAGGTTGCAATTGCCGACCTTGTTCCCGAGCGTGTTAAAACGTGTATGGAACGTTACGGCTTAAAGCGCGGATTTGCGGGGCTGGACGAAATGCTTGCCGAGGCTCCGGACATTGACTCCGTTGCAATTTTCACGCAGCGTCATCTTCACGGACCCATGGTTATAAAGGCATTGGAGGCTGGAAAAAATGTTTATTCCGCCGTTCCGATTGCGTGCGAGATTGACGAAATCGAAAAAGTTATCGATACCGTTAAACGCACCGGCAAGGTTTATATGATGGGCGAAACCTGTTATTACTATCCCTGCGCAATATATTGCAGAAACAAATTTAAAGAAGGTGGCTTCGGAAAATTCGTTTACGGCGAGTCGCAGTACTATCACGACATAAGCGAAATGTATGCCGATTTCAAGCATTCTGCCGGAAAGGACGACTGGAGAATGCCTGCCGGCATTCCTCCCATGTTCTATCCTACACACTCAATCTCTATGCTTCTTTCCGCAATGCCCGGAGAATATATTAAAAAAGTTTCCTGTTTTGGCTTTGAAGATCATCACGAGGACGCTATCTACGGCAAAGGGCATAACTATTGGGACAATCCCTTCTCCAATGAAACTGCGCTCTTCTCTCTTGCCGGCGGCGGTGTAATACGTGTAAACGAATTCAGAAGAGTGGGCATAAACAAGCCTTCTTCTTACATCACCGCTTTCTACGGCGACCAAGGCGCATACGAATGCTCGGTTACTCAGCACACCTTCCAGCGCGGCGCAGCTGCTCCTGACGGTCCCAGAATCGAATATCTTGACGAGCTGGTTAACACCTATCGTTACGTTGAGGATAAGCATGCCGGAACTATGGATATGACGAAGGATCCTTGCTCAGTAAGATATATTGAGGGCTTTTCCCCGGTTCACGACACAGAAAGACTTCCCGAAACAATGAGAGCAATGGATTTTCACGCGCACTATAATTCCCACCCATTC
>CAZRUB010000099.1:0-5516 GCA_964603185.1 uncultured Ruminococcus sp. | reverse complement strand
TCAGTATTGCGGGGCGGACGGCATAGTCAGGACGGGATATGTAGATTGGTAAAAGAGCTTTATAAAAATTTGTTGATATTTTGAAATTATTATAGTATAATGAAATTATTACATTGAGTGGGAGTGAATAAAGTGGAATTAAAGGAATATATAAAATCGCACTGGCAGGATACGGTGCGTTCCAACAGAGAGGGAGATGCGGCGCGGCTCGGACTGCCGTATGAGTATTTTGTTCCGTCAATAACCGGCGCGTTCCAGGAGATGTATTATTGGGATACGTATTTTGCTTCACAGGGGCTTTTGCTTTGCGGAAGAGAGGCACTTGTTAAAAGCAGTGCGGAAAATATGTTCTATCTGGTGGATAAGCTGGGCTATATGCCGAACGGAAGCGCAAAAGGACTGCTTTCCCGTTCCCAACCTCCGTTCCTTTGCATGATGGTATCCGATGTATACAAGGTTTATAAGGACAAGGTATGGCTTTCGACGGCGTATAACATTCTTAAAAAAGAATATGATTTCTGGATGACAAAAAGAATTACACCGACGGGGTTGAACCAATACGGCTATATTTACGAAATCGGCAATCATGCGGGCGACGCAACGATGATAAGGGGCAGACTCGCGGCCTACGATTTCGGCGACCGCACGGATGAGGATATTGTAAGAAACGTCATGTGCGACGCGGAATCGGGATGGGATTTCAATCCCAGGTGCGACATGCATCAGACGGATTTTAACTATGTTGACTTGAATTCCAATCTTTATATTTACGAAACCAAGCTTGCCGAGTTTGCGGAAATCCTCGGCACGGGCGAGGAAGAAAAATTCGCAGACGCGGCGAGGGCAAGAAAAGAAAAAATGCGTTCTCTGATGTTTGACGGCGAGAGATTCATGGATTATAATTTCAAAACGGGCGAGCACAGTAAAATATTTACCTGCGCATCGTTTTATCCTCTGTGGGCAGGCATTGCAAGCGAGGAGGAGGCAAAAAGCACAGTGGCAAGCCTTGCGAGAATCGAATGCGAATACGGAGTTGCCGTGTGCGAAAAGGGCGAACGCAACGGTGTTATTTATCAGTGGGATTATCCTAACGGCTGGGCTCCGCTTCACTATATTGTTGTTCACGCGCTGGATAATTACGGATACAAGGAGGAAGCGGCGAGAATTGCGAGAAAATACACCTCGTCTATGGAGAAGATTTTTGCCGAAACGGGAACTCTTTGGGAAAAATACAATGTAACCGAGGGCTCGATTAAGGTTAATGACGAGTACAAGATGCCTGAAATGCTCGGATGGACGGCAGGCATATATTTGGATATGCTTAATTATCTCGGTAAATTCTAATTTGGTAATGTTGCACAAAAAAACAACGAAAAATTCGTGCAATTCTACCAAGAAAGGTATTGCCAAAAAAGATATAATGTGCTATAATAAGACCATAGCAAGTTAATACATATTTTTATTTCCCTCCTTTAGGTGCCGCGTTTGCCAGAACGCGGCGCTTATTTTTTCAAAAAATAACCCGCTTCCTAATTTCGGATAACCGAAATTAAGGAGCGGGTTTAATATATGAGTTTATCTGCCTTGAATGCGGGTCAATATGGCGCGCATGGCATGTTCGAAATTTTTATCGTCCTCTGAGGTGCGCTTTTTGATTTTCGGAAGTCTGCCGCCGGACGAACGGATTTTTTGCGCGATATAGCGGCTGTCCAACAGTAACGATATATTACGGTCGGTATACTCCGTACCGTCGGGGCGAAGGGCATAGGTGCCCTTTGAAAGGCACATTGCGGCAAGAGCATAGTCGCCGGTTATGACAAGATCACCCCTTCGGCAATGCGACAGTATAACGAAATCCGCGCTGTCGGCGCCCTTGTCAACGGTTAAGACCTTTGCACAGTCCGAATGTATAATATGCGCCGTATCCGAAAAAAGCACCGCCTCAAGCCGATATTCCGAAGCGATCGAAACCGCAAGTGAGCGGACGGGGCACGCGTCGGCGTCGATTAAAACACGCATCGTCATCAGAAGAAAAAGTCTATGAGTATCTGAACATCGTCGATATATTCCGAATTAGTGAAAAAGTTGACAAGCAGAGTTTTGGTGCGCTCACGCTCGGCGTCGGGAAGTGCGGAATACATCCTCTTAGCCTCTTCGGCGCCCGCCTTATAGTCATAAGACGGATCCGACATATAGGCATCCATGTTATCCGCAATTGTTGTAAAAACAGCCTGAATTTCGGGAGAATCGGTTTTTTTGCACAGAACCTCCCTCACCGCGGTTGAAATGCGGGAAAGGCGTGCGCAAAGCTCCTCTCTTGCGACACCGGAGAGGTCAAACGGTTCGATAACCGGAAGATTGTCCAGCGCAAACTGCGAAAGGAGGACGCAAAATTCACCGCGCGTGATTACTTCGGTTGCATGAAATCTGCCGTCACTATCGGGCTCGGCAAGATAGTTGGACAAAAGCTTCATGACGCTTTCTCTCGCCCAGTCCGATATTGGGTCGGAAACGGTTATATCGCAGGGGAGCATGACAAAATTCATGATTTTATCGAGCATGACGCAAACCTGCTCCTTGGTGAGCGCATCGTTCGGGCGGAAGGTAACGTCCTCAAACCCGGAAATATATCCCGCGTTTACCGCGGCGGATACCTCACCGTAAAACCAGTCATCCTCGCCGACATCGGAAAAAGCCGTGCCTTCGCCTAATGTATAGCCGAAAATTTTATTTATCACCTTCACAGCTTCCGCGCGAGTTAACGAATTTTCGGGGCCGAAAAGCCCGTTACCGTAGCCGGATATTACGCCGCGATCGGTAAGTGACGCTATGGCCTTTCCCTCCTCGGTATTGTCATCCACATCCCAAAATGCCGAAACGGAGGTTATCGTTAAGGCGGCGGACAAAAGTATGCTTGAAAGCTTTTTGATAAAATTCATAACAGTGCTCCTTTTCAACTTACCATGTTAAGGTAATATGCCTTGCGTGCGGCCTTTTCGCTTTCGTATGCCTGCTTTATGGTGGAGATAATCGACATGTCGCCGTCCACTGCGGAAAGCTCACTCTTCATTTCGGAAAGAAGAGCGCTGACTTTTCCGTCACATTCGCCCAAAAGGGAGGTTGCATATCCTGCGTATTTTGCGACAAAGGCAGCCTTGGAAAGGTTTTTCTTTTCAGCGTCGCTCATCGAAGAAAATTCCGAGCGGGCGCGGCTTTCGATTTGATTAAGCTGACCTATGTAATAGGCCTTCATACTGTAAAGCTCAGCGGTGTAGCGCTTTATGATTGCGTTTTCCTTGCTTTTTTTATCGTCGGCAACGGACGGTGCGGGCGAAGAAGGAGCGGAAGGAGAGGCGGAGGGATTTTCCGTCGGCTTGCTTGAAGCGGCTAAATTCCGCTCTTCTTCGGACTTCTCCGACGACGAAGAAGAGCCGTCCTCGGCGAGAAGAAGGTTTACCGCTTCTTCAACCGAAAGCTCACCGCTTGCTATCATATCCTCTTCTTCCTTTGTGAGCGGCCTGGGAACGGAATCGGAATGCTTTTTGAGCGCTTCGTCAAGCTCCTCCTTGTTTTTTTCGATAAGCGCCTCCGTATGGGCCCTGTCACTTGTTGCGAAAATAATTAAGGCTTTTATGTTGTTTCGCTGCCATATGCAAAGGGTGGCGACAAGCAGGCAAACAACCGATAAAACCACATATCTTTTTTTCATAAGACACCGTCCTTTGATTTTTTGTGCATCATCTGATACAAGTATAACATTATTTTTAATTCAAGTCAACAAAACCGAACATTATTTAAGAAAAAATTAAAAAAACAAAATGCTTTACAAATCGTGATTTTTAGTGTATAATTAAAAGAAATGAATACAGTGCTTTGTTTAAGGTGGGATTTTATGGAAAGTATTGATATAAGACAGTTGTTTTTTGTGGTTGTGAAAAAGCTTCCGGTAATCGTGGCATGCGCATTGGTGTTTGCGATAGCTGCATTCGTTTATTCCGGCTTTTTCATGACGCCGTACTACAGCTCAACCGCATCGCTTTGCGTGCAGGCAAGCGAAAACAGAGGTGACTACAAATCCGTTACGACGGCTGACTTTACGGTATCGGCGGAATTGGTGGATACGATTGCGGAGTTGTCGAAGAATGATGTTTGCATTAAAGCGGTAGGGGAGTCCACGGGTCTTGATAAAGTATATTCGGTAGCGCAGCTGCGCTCCATGCTTAACATTGTTTCGAACGGAACGGAGAATTTTTCGGTTAAAGCAAATGCCCCCGACCCGGAGCATGCACTTATTTTGGTGAACGCCTTCGCTAATGTTTTATCCGATTCCACGTTTGTCGACGGCAACATTGTGAGTGCGAATTCAAACGATCCGTACAGAGGATATGTTAAGAAGATATTGAAGGCCGGTACGGTAACGCTTATAAGCACGGCAAAAACGGTTCCGCTTTCGCCGTCGTCGCCGAATAAAACACAAAATGCAATCATTGCGGGATTTTTGGGAGCGGTGTTATGTGCGGGAATATATATATTCAAGGAATTTTTCTCATCCAAAATTATAACGGAGAATGATATAGCGGAAATGTATGCCGAAATACCGGCGCTCGGAACGGTTCCGATTATTGACATAAAGGAAGGGAGAGAAGGCAATGAGCTTGCTGCAGAAAAAAAGTAAAACCAACGCAATAAAAGAAGCAATCAGTGCATCCTCCGTGCTTTTGTCGAAGGACACCTCGTTTACGGTACAGGAGGCTTATAAGTCCATTCGAACCAACATTCTTCACATATTGAAGGATAAGGACAAAAAATGGTTTGCGGTGACGAGCCCGTGCCCCGGAACGGGGAAAACCACGGTTTCCGTAAATCTCGGAATAACCTTTGCCCAGCTTAACAAAAAAACGCTTGTTATCGATGCGGATATGAGAAAGCCGATGATAGAAAGGTTGTTTTCGGTTCATGCAAAGTACGGCCTTTCCGAATATCTTAAGGGTGATACACAAATGCCAGACATAAGCGAAACAGGCTATGAAAATTTTTATGTTATTTCGGCGGGCGAAAGCACGGAAAATCCGTCGGAGCTTTTGTCATCGGAACGGTTTGAGGCGCTTTTGGAAAAGCTTTCGGAAACCTTTGATTACATTATAATCGATACGCCTCCCGTGGGAATGGTAACGGATGCCGCGGTAATCAGCGGCTATGTTTCCGGAACACTTCTTGTTATAAAGCAGAATTATACTGATAAGGAGCGCTTTAATTCAACGGTACATGCGCTTAAAAAGGTGGATGCAAATATAATCGGGTATATATTAAATGCGGTTGACAATAAAAAATTCGCCTACAGGAACGGTCACTATTCCTCATATTACGGAGAGTATTACAACAGCTACTACGGAAGAAAATAAAGAAAAAGGTATATGCCTTTTTGCGGGGAAATGTATAGCCGAAAGAGAGTAGTCCGAACTCCGCCTGAAAAAGCGTAATTTCGGCATCTTTCGGCTTGTCGGCTTTGATGGGCG
>CAZRUB010000098.1:0-5571 GCA_964603185.1 uncultured Ruminococcus sp. | reverse complement strand
ATACCCATGGTGCGATATGAGCCTTACGGCACGAGAGAAAAACCACAGCATAAAGAGAGGTTACGTAAAATGAGAGAAGACAAAAGACGAAACAACGAAATACGGCCCACGAAAATAACGCGCGATTTTACAAAATACGCCGCGGGCAGTGTTTTGATAGAAACAGGAGAAACGAAGGTCATCGTTTCGGCAACGGTGGACGAGAAGGTGCCTCCATTTAAGAAGGACACGGGGAGCGGCTTTTTGACCGCGGAATATGCCCTTTTGCCCTCCGCAACCCATGAAAGGGTGAGCCGCGATATATCCAAGCTTAAGCTTAACGGGAGAAGCGCCGAAATTCAGCGCCTTATAGGAAGATGCCTTCGCGCGGCGCTTGACCTTAATAAAATAGGCGAGCGCACAATCCAAATCGACTGCGATGTTATCCAGGCGGACGGCGGAACGAGAACCGCCTCCGTAACGGGTGGGTTCGTTGCCCTTGTCATTGCCGTATCAAAGCTTTTGCGGGACGGGGTTATAACCGAAAACCCGATAAAGAGCGGCATAGCGGCGGTCAGCCTCGGAATAGTGGACGGCGAAAGCATGACCGACCTTTGCTACTCGGAGGATTGCCGTGCCGCGGTTGACATGAATTTGATTTTGGATACCGAATTGAACATTGTGGAAATACAGGGAGCGGCGGAGCACGGAACCTACACCAAGGCTCAGCTGGATGAGCTTTACGCCATGGGAGAGCAATCGATAAAGCAGCTTTTCGAGGCGCAGAAATCGGTGCTGACCGATGAGGAACGGAGGCTTTTTCAATGAAGCTGTTGATGGCAACAAACAACAAGGGCAAGGTTCGTGAGCTTCAGGCGCTTTTGAACGATAAAGATATTGAGGTTTTGACGCTTTCGGAGGCGGGCTACAGCATAGAGGTCGAGGAGGACGGGAAGAGCTTTGCCGAAAATGCGCTGAAAAAGGCGCTTGAAACATATAAAATCACGAAAATTCCCACCATAGCCGATGATTCGGGGCTTTGCGTCGATGCGCTTTCCGGTGCGCCGGGAATATATTCCGCACGCTGGGCGGGCGAGGGCGCGACCGGAGAAATGATGATTTCCAAGCTTCTGGAGGAGCTTGGGGAAGGAAAAGACAGGGGCGCGGAATTTGTTTGCAGTATAGCCCTTGTGTTTTCCGAGGAGGACATAGTAACGGCAAAGGGAGTCTGCCGCGGAGAAATTTTATTTTCCCCCCGCGGGAAGGACGGCTTCGGCTATGACCCGGTGTTTTACGTTCCCGAGAAGGGGAAAACCTTTGCCGAAATGAGCACTGAAGAAAAAAACACCCTCAGCCACAGGGCGAGAGCGATAGACGATTTAAAAGAAAAGCTTAAAAAGCGGAGCGCGTTTTAAGCGCTCCGCCGAAGGCTTATCAGCAGCAACCGTTATTGCATCCGCAGCCGTTGTCGCATCCGCAGCCGGAGCCCCAGCCGCCGCCGCAGCAGCAACAAAGGATAAGTATGATGACGATGAGCCATATGCATCCGCAGTTATTACCGAACATGAAAAAATCTCCTTTCAAAATACGGAATTTCCGATGTACTTTAAAGCCGCCGAAAATTCCCGCGGGAAGGTGTTTTATCGGCTTCCCAATGACATAATATGTCGGTTTGGCCGATTTTGTTACAAAGAGGTGTTGAATTATGAAATTTTTAATTTTGTCGGTTACCGCAGGACAGGGACATCACAGATGCGCCAAGGCCGTATCGGAGGCGATTTCCCATATGGGGCATGAGTGCGAGATATTGGACGCTTACAAGAACATAATGCCCGCTCTCGGAGAAACGATAGACAAGGGCTATCTTTTATCCACAAAGTATCTTCCCAAGGTATACGGGGAGCTTTATAAGATAGCCGACGACCGCGCCTTCGGCTCGGGAATAACCAAGGAAACACAAAGGCTTGTTTACAAAAAGCTTGTCGAATACATAAACGATTACGCTCCCGATGCGATAATTTGCACGCACGTTTTCCCTTCGATTTGCATTACATATGCCGAGAAAAAAGGAAAAATGCGTCACATTCCGTCGGTAGGAATAATAACGGATTTTACGGTGCATCCTTACTGGCAGGAAACCAAGCTCGATGCCTACGTTGTTCCCAGTGAGCTTTTGACCTGGCAGTGCGCGGAAAAGGGAATAGCGGAGGAAAAGGTGCATGCCCTCGGAATTCCCATATCGTCCGAATTTTCCGAAGGGACGGATAAAAGCGAGGCAAGGAAGGCGCTGGGCATTGCGGATAAGGACACCGTTCTTGTGATGACGGGAAGCATGGGCTTCGGAAACGTGCCGAAAATTATCAATGAAATCGATGCCTTGAGCGGAGATTTCCAGGTTTTGTGCGTGTGCGGAAGCAACAAGAAGAATTATGACGAAATCAGTCACGAGGCATACAGGCACGACGTTTTTGCTTACGGCTACACGGATAAGGTGAGCGTTATGATGGACGCCTCCGATTTCATAATAACAAAGCCGGGCGGCTTGTCCGTATCGGAAAGCCTGGCGAAGGGGCTTCCGATGATACTTGTGAACCCGATTCCGGGGCAGGAAACGAGAAACCGCGAATTTTTGCTCAATGCCGGCCTGGCAATGGCGGTTACGGAAACCTTCGGAGTCGGCGAGGCGGTTTACAGCCTTTATAAAAGCCGTTATCGCTTCAGTGGGGAAGGCGGCATTTTGGATAAATTCAGGAAGACGGATTCGGCGAAGAAAACGGCGGAGCTGGCTCTTCGCCTGGCCGAGGAAGCACCTTTGCGAAAGGAATGAAGTGTATGAAAAAAATCGAAATAAAAAAGGGCATAAGCCTTTGGCTGATACCCGAGAATAAATTCAAAACATATTATGCGGGAATTTTCATCCATAATAAGATAAGCGAGGAAAACGCCACGGAAAACGCGCTGATACCGCTTTTGTTAAAGCGCGGAAGCACGAAATATCCCACGAAAAAAGAGCTTTCCGAAAAGCTGGAGCTTTTGATGGGCGCCTCACTTTCGGCATATACCGCAAAGCGCGGGGAAAATCAAATGCTTGCGTTTACAGTTTCCGGCGTTTCCGATGCCTTTGCCCCGTTCGGAGGGGTTTTCTCCGAGGCACTGGAGCTTTTGTTCGATGTGGCGTTAAATCCCATAAGGCCGGTCAATTCGGAATATTTGGCGAGCGAAAAGCAACATCTTTACGAGCTTATCGAAAGCGAGAAAAACGATAAGAGGACATATGCGGCGCTCAGATGCCGTGAGGAGATGACGAAGGGTGAGCCCTATGCGGTTCCCGAAAACGGATATACCGAAAAAATCGCGGAAATTACGGAGGAATCCGTAATGCGCCGCTTCGATGAAATTATAAGCTCCTCGCCGATAGATATAATTGTTGCGGGCGCCTTTGACGAAAAAGGAGCAAAGGATACCGTGGCGCGTCTTACCGCGTGTCTTCCCGAAAGAGGGGAGGAACGCCCGAGGACTTCCGCGGCGGAAAACAAGGGCCCGGTCACCGTGGAGGAAAAAATGCGGATATCCCAGGGCAAGCTCTGCGTGGGCTATACACTGCCATCCTTCGGAATAAACGACAGGCTTTATATCGTAATGCTGGTTTACAATGCGATTTTCGGCGGCACGGCATCCTCCAAGCTTTTTATGAACGTGCGCGAGAAGCTCAGCCTCGCATATTACGCAAGCAGTGTTTATGAGCGGGAAAAGGGAATCATCGTTGTTTCCTCGGGAATCGAGTGCGAAAATTTCCAAAGAGCGAGGGACGAAATTTTCGCCCAGCATGAGGCGATGACCTGCGGAGCCGTAACCGAGGCGGAGCTTGATACCGCGAAGAAAAGCCTTATAAATTCCTACAGAAGCGCACTCGATTCGGTTAAGGGGCTTGTGTCGTTCAATTTGGGAAGGATAGTCGCCGGCGGAAGCTTCTCGGCGGAGGAAACGGCATTGCGCATACAGGAGGTTACGCTTGACGAGGTTAAAAGAATTGCCTCCTATGTGAAGCCTTCGACAGTGTATTTTCTTAAAGGGGAGGAAGAATGATGAATTTCACCGAGGCTTACTATAAGGATATAAAGGAAACGGTATATTATGCCGAGCATAAAAGCGGGCTTAAGGTTTATGTAATGCCCAAGGCGGGCTTTACGAAGAGCTATGCGGTGCTTGCAACGCGTTACGGCTCGGTCAACAATAATTTTACGGCTCCCGGTGACAGTGAGGCAACGAAAATACCGGACGGAATCGCCCATTATCTGGAGCATAAAATGTTTGACCAAGAGGACGGAAGCATCGTGTTCGATAAATTTGCCGAGCACGGCGCAAACGCAAATGCGTTCACCGGCTTTACCATGACCGCATATTTGTTCTCGGCCGCCTCCGACGTTTACGAAAATTTGGATATTTTGCTGGATTATACCATGCACCCTTATTATACGGACGAAACAGTGGAAAAGGAACGGGGAATTATAGGGCAGGAAATCAAAATGTATGAGGATGAGCCCGGCTGGAACGTTTATTTCAACGCACTTCGCGCAATGTATAAGGTGAATCCCGTCAATATAGATATTGCCGGGACGGTGGAATCCATCGCCGAAATAACGAAGGAAAAGCTTTATAAATGCTATAACACCTTTTATCACCCCTCGAATATGGTGCTTTTCGTTACGGGGAACGTTTCGCCGGAGCGTGTGGCCGATTGCGTGAAGCGGGGAATCGCGGCAACGGAAAATCCGGGTGAAATCAAAAATCACTCGGAGGAGGAGCCCGAGGAGGTGGCGACGAAGGTTATAAAAAAGGAATTTGATATAGGAACGCCGCAGTTTGTGGTGGCGTTTAAGGGCATGAATATTCCGAAGGCGGGAGAGGATTATGTCCGCTCGGAGGCAGAGGAGTCCGTGCTCACGGAAGCTCTTTTCGGAAAAAGCAGTCCCATCTACAACAGACTTTACAGCGAAAACCTTATAAACGATACGTTTTCCTCCGGCTACGAGGGGGAGCTTACCTACGCCTTTATCGCAATATCGGGCGATAGCTCCGACCCGGATAAGGTTTACGAGAGCGTGAAAAAATATATTGAGGAAACAAAAAAGCAGGGCATTTCCGAGGAGGCCTTCGAACGGGCAAGACGTGTGTGCTACGGAAGGGCGGTTTCGCTTTTGGACAGGCAGGAGGCCTTCTCCAACGAGTTTGTTCGCTTTGCCGTGAAGGACGCCGATATTATGAGCTATCCGAAGGCGGTATCGGAGGTTACCCTTGACGATGTTCGCCGTCGGCTTTCGGGCATGTCCTCCGAAAGAGCGGTGCTTTCCGCCGTATATCCAAAGGGTGGGCTTCCGAAATGAAAACACATGTTGAATTCAAAAATCTCGGGATAGAGCTTTATATGAACAGAAGGGCAATAGAGTTTAACGCCTTGGGCGGCGGAATATATTACTATGCCTTGATTATATGCCTCGGCTTTTTGCTGGCATGGCTTTACGTGAATCATGAGGAGAAAAAAACGGTGAGGAGCGAGGATTTGTCAAACATGCTTCTTTGGGGAATTCCCGT
>CAZRUB010000097.1:1706-5624 GCA_964603185.1 uncultured Ruminococcus sp. | reverse complement strand
CGAGGAGAGCGAGGAGAGCGCAAGTACGGGTGGACAGAGTCGTCCACCCCTACGGAGAGCCTACGAAGAGAGCGCGTTGCAAAGGACGGGCGACCACATAGGGGTCGCCCGCGGGCAGGGTGCGCTTTCTTCTTTTATATGACAAAAAAATCAAGAAAGCGGATTTATAAAGCAAAAAACTTAAGGAAAGGGCAGGAAATAGGTGATACAATGAAAGAAAAAAGGGGGAAGAATTATGAATTATATAAAACCTGAAGAAGCCGGCATTTCCTCGGACAACATAAGGGAATATTTGGACAGGCTTGAAAAGGGTGAGCTTTCGACACATAACATTATTTTGATGCGCGGAGACGACATTTTGTTTGAAAAATACTGGAAGCCGTTTCACAAGGATTTCCTTCACAGAATGTATTCCGTCACGAAAAGCTTTGTCGGGACAGCGATAGGCTTTTTGGAGCAGGACGGCGTGCTTAACCTTGACGATAGAATCGTTGATTATTTCCCGGAGGAAAACAAAAACCAGAAGGACGAAAACATGAAACGGCAAACGATCCGCGACATGCTGCAGATGCGCACGTCCCGTCAGGGTTATTTCTGGTTCGGCGACAGGCCGAATGACAGGGTGGATTTGTACTTCAATAACGACAAAATAACAAATTCGCGCGAGCCGGGCGGGGATTTCATATACGATTCGGACGGCTCCTTCGTTATGGGTGCGCTTGTCGAAAAGATTACCGGGAAAAAGCTTTTGGAATATCTCAGAGAAAAATGCCTGGATAAAATCGGATTTTCAAAGGATGCTTATATGTTAAGCTGCCCAGGCGGTTGGTCCTGGGGCGATTCCGCGCTTATATGCAGACCCATGGATTTGCTGAAATTTGCGCGCTTCCTTTTGAATTACGGAAAATGGAACGGGGAGCAGCTTCTTAACGAGGAATACATAAGAACGGCAACAAGCAAGCTTGTGGATAATTACTATATGGGCTACGGCTATCAAATATGGAAGGCGGCGGATGATTCCTTCGCGTTCTTCGGAATGGGAAGCCAGTATGCGATTGCGGTTCCCGGCAAGGATATTATAATGGAGTATAACGGCGATGACCAGGGGCACGATGTGCGGTCGGTCATATTCGACAATTTCTTTGAGCTTATCGTGCGCCCGGCAAAGGATGCTCCGCTTCCCGAAAATCCCGCGGCTCTGAAGGCGCTGGAGGAGCGCACAAGCGACCTTAAGCTTGCCTATGCAATAGGCGAAAGGGAAAGCGCGCTTGCGGAAAAAATAAACGGTGTGACCTATAAGCTTCGGGAAAATCCGATGGGCATAACGAAAATGCGCGTTGTGCTTGACGGGGCAAATTCAAAGCTGGAATACACCAATGCTCAGGGCGATAAGGTGCTTTATTTCGGAATGTGCGAGAACGCATTCGGATATTTCCCGCAGGAGGGCTATTCCAACGATGTGGGCTCCGTGCGAACGAAGGACTTCTATTACAAGTGTGCGGCCTCCGCCGCGTGGCAGGCGCCGAACGTTTTGTTCTTTAAGGTACAGGTTATAGATATTTACTTCGGCAGGCTGGATATCATATTAACCTTTGAGGGCAATGAAATAAAAGTGAAAATGCAAAAAACCGCGGAGGATTTCCTGGACGAATACAAGGGCGAGGCAACTGGAACAGCGGAATGACGATAATAAGCGGCGAGGCACATCGCCGCTTTTTTTTGCGGGCGATGTGCCTTGATTATTCTGCAAAAGAGTAAAACACAAAAGCACCGCTTAAGATTTTTTTGTTGGAATTTAACATAATTTCGATTTCGAAAAAAATTTAAATATACGACCGATTGACAATTAAGGCTTCTTGTGATATAATTAGAAAATAATAAATATTTCCAGAAGGGATGATTTTTTATGATGAAGAAAACATTGGCGGCTCTGCTTGCCGCGACATTGGCATTCGGTGCGCTTACCGCTTGCAACAAGAAGGAAGAGGACAAGGAGGAGAATAAAACATATGTGATTTATTCCGACAATTCCTTTGCTCCGTTTGAATTCCTCGATACCGAAACAAACGAATATATCGGCGTTGACATGGACATATTGGCTGCAATCGCGGCTGATCAGGGCTTCACCTACGAAATGCACAACGAGGGCTTTGACGCGGCTATGGGTGCGGTTCAGTCCGGACAGGCGGATGCGATGATCGCCGGCATGACGATTACCGACGTAAGAAAAGAAACCTTTGATTTTTCCGACGGATATTTTGAGGACGGCCAGATAATGGTTGTTGCTGCAGGCTCGGACATCACCTCGGTTGAGGATTTGAAGGGCAAGACGGTTGCGGCAAAGACAAGCACAATGAGCGCTGAGCTTACCGAAAAGTATGCCGAAGAGATTGGCTTTGAGGTTGCTTATTATGAGGATTCTCCCACGATGTACACCGCGGTTATAAACGGAACCAACGTTGCATGCTTTGAGGATCGCTCCGTTGTTGAGTGGGCTATTGAGTCCGAAGGTCTTGAGCTTAAGACAGTCGGCGAAATCGAAAATCCCGCATTCTACGGCTTTGCCGTTCAGAAGGGCGTAAATTCCGAGCTTATCGAGCTTTTCAATGCCGGTCTTGCTTCCATAAAGGAAAACGGCAAGTATGACGAAATCCTTGCAAAGTACGGCTACGGCACAGAGGCCGAGGAGGAAGTCGAAGCTGATGCCGAAGCAGACGCGGACGCCGATGCCGAAGCTGAAGAAGACGCAGAGTAATTTTAACCTTAATGCTTATTCATATTTCAGCATAGCACGGATGCTATGCTGAAATAATTTATGTTGGTGATTTAGTTTATGGATTTTGTAAGAGTTTTTAATGAGGCAATGCCGCTTTTGCTTGCGGGGCTTAAGATGACGGTGCTTATTTCGCTTATTTCCCTTGCAATAGGCATGGTATTGGGGCTTTGCTCCTGCCTTTTGAGTATTTCGAAGCATAAAGCTCTGCGGTTTATATCCGGTGTTTACATTTGGGTAATTCGCGGAACGCCCATGCTTGTTCAGGCATTTATAGTGTATTTCGGTATGCCTCAGCTGGTGCAGAAACTTATTGTCCCTTCGTTTAGGCTGGACGCGTTTGCCGCGGGCGTAATCACGCTGAGCTTGAATGCCGGCGCGTATCTTTCCGAGATTTTCCGCGGAGGAATACAGGCGGTCAACAAGGGGCAGAAGGAAGCGGCGCGAAGCCTTGGCTTGAGCGAGGTGAGGACGCTTTTCAAGATTGTTCTCCCACAGGCGTTTAAGGTTGCGCTTCCCTCCATGGTGAATCAGTTTATCATTACGATAAAGGATACGTCCATTCTTTCTGTTATCGGCCTGGCGGATATTGTTAACAAGGCCAAAATTTACGTGGGGAAGTCGTATCAGTTTTTTGCAACCTATATTTTCGTTGCGGTTTATTATCTTGCGGTAATCTCCGTGCTTATGGTTGTGTCAAAATATCTGGAGAAGAGTGTTAATTATGAACGAAAAGGTAATAGTTGAAAATCTGCATAAGCATTTCGGCGACCTTAAGGTGTTAAACGGTGTTGATATGACTGTTTCGGAGGGCGAGGTTGTGTGCATAATCGGCCCGTCCGGCTCGGGAAAATCCACGTTTTTAAGGTGCATTAACAGGCTGGAAACGTCAACGGACGGCAAAATCACGGTGGACGGCAATGTTATAACCGACAAAAAGCTGAACATCAACAAGGCACGCGAAAATATCGGCATGGTGTTTCAGAGCTTCAATTTGTTTTCGCACCTTACGGTTAAGAAAAATATAATGCTTGCCCCGGTGGATCTCGGAAAAATGAAAAAGGACGAGGCGGAGAAAAGGGCTTATGAGCTTTTGGCAAGAGTCGGGCTTTCGGACAAGGCGGATTATTATCCCCATCAGTTAT
>CAZRUB010000097.1:0-1696 GCA_964603185.1 uncultured Ruminococcus sp. | reverse complement strand
GGCGGTCAGCAGCAAAGGGTTGCGATTGCGCGCGCCCTTGCGATGAATCCTGACGTTATGCTTTTCGATGAGCCGACGAGTGCGCTTGACCCCGAAATGGTGGGTGAGGTGCTCCAGGTTATGAGGGAGCTTGCGGAGGGCGGTATGACGATGATGGTCGTAACGCATGAAATGGGCTTCGCACGCGACGTTGCGGATAGGGTGATTTTCATGGACGGCGGCGTTATATTGGAGGAAGGCACGCCGAAGGAGCTTTTCACAAACCCCCGGCATGAAAGAACAAAAGAATTTTTAAAGTGCGTGCTTTAACGCACTTCGCCCGATAAAGAAGGGGGCACTCGCTTTTTGCGGGTGCCCCCTTCGGTTACCTGCAAAAAAACGACCGCGGTTTTTTGCCGATGAGAAAAAATTTTTAAGGCTTGCATTGACAAGAGCATACGAGCGTGATATAATAAAATCAATGTTACGTAATGAGCGTTATAAAACGATCGGAAAGGGAATGAAGCAAAAATGAAAAAATCTATCTGCGGCGCAAATTGTGCCGATTGTCCGTCAAAAGAGCAATGCCCCGGCTGTGCCGAAACAAAGGGCTGCCCGTTCGGAAAGCAATGCTACATTGCAAAATACATACTGACGGGCGGAATGGAAAATTACAGAGCATTCAAGCAGTGCTTAATTGATGAAGCCAATGCTCTTGAAATCGACGGAATGGAGAGGGTCACGGAGCTTTATCCTCTTGTGGGAAGCTTCGTAAATTTGGAATACTCGCTCCCGAACGGAGATTCGGTGAAGTTTTTGAAGGATGATGAGGTGTATCTGGGAGCACAGGTTAAAAATCTGTTTGATGAGAGCGGGAAAACCTGCTTCGGAATAATCGCAAGGGAAAATTTTATGCTGGTGTGCTCCTACGGCGAAAGCTGTGAGAACCCGGAGCTTGTTTTGTATATGCGAAGATAATGTTGCTTCGGTTAGGCGTATTTCTCCGGGTCTTGCCGTAGCTTTACGAAATAATAGGCAGCCGTGATATATGAGCCGTCAGTCGGCTGAAATGTATCAAGGCTGCTTTTTTGTGCTCGTCCGAGCCTGTTGCCGAAATTCTGCGTAAGTATACGGAATTATCGAAAAAAGTATTGCTTTGACAGAATGAGAAGGCTGTAACAAAAAGTGAAATTTTTTTCAGAAAGCTCTTGCATCGCACATCAATGTACGGTGTATAATTATTATGTAGTATGACGCGAAGCTTTTCGATATATCGTCTGTGATTTTCGAAAATTAAAGGAAAGAGGAGATTTTATGTTTAAAAAAGTTTTAGCCGTACTGTTATGCGCGATTACATTATCCTGCACAACGGTATCGGCGGCGGAGCTTAAGGCGGGCGGCCTTGCTTATGTAGTGGGGAATTACGACTTGCCGGTTACCGAAAAACCCATATCCGGCGGTTCCAAGATTATGGCCTATCGGGGTGCGAGAGTTACCGTTTTGGAGCCTTATATAAACGGAGAGGACAACACTAAGGACAACGCAAACTTTCATAAAATTAAGCTTGCGGACGGTACGGTCGGATATGTGTTGGCATATGTACTCCGTCAAAAGACGTTAGAGCCTGCCGAAACCTACGAAAAAAGGATGGCGGCGAAGGAGGCTGCGTCCCCCAATGCCGACAAATATCAGCACACCATAAACATGGGTATTCTTT
>CAZRUB010000096.1:0-5664 GCA_964603185.1 uncultured Ruminococcus sp. | reverse complement strand
ATATATTTTTTCATCTTCGCCGCCGAATTTCTTATCCTCGGGGGTAGTCCATCCTCGGCATCCGACTATGCCCGTATCCCCTATCATATATGAATTGTTTTGAAGAAAATTTATTGTGTCAAACCCTTTTTCTTCCTTAAATTCGTTCATTTTTTTTAATGTTGTCCACCAATAGTCATGATTTCCGCGAGATATTATTTTCGTTCCCGGCAGTGAATTTATATATTTAAGGTCTTCTTCGGCTTCGGAGAGGTATGTCGCCCACGAAATATCGCCGGATATTATAACATAATCCTCTTGTTTAACCGTATTTTCCCAATTTTCTTTTATCCGTTCAACATAGCCGTCCCATCGTTTCCCGAAAATATCCATCGGCTTCTTTATGCCTATGGGAAGATGAAGGTCGGAAATAGCATAAATTGACATTAAAAAAACTCCTTGTTAATCTGAATATTTTTTCGCCAAACGCAAACAATAGCCATGTACCGTTTACGGTGCTTTATTATAGAACGGCTGATATATCCGAATTTTTCAATTCGGATATATCATATGCCGATGAAAGGAAAGTTTTCTCTATGGAAAAAAACACACATTGTTTGGACGGCATTATATGCGACGCCGAAAAATGCGCATATAACGAAAATCACGCTTGTCACGCGAAATCAATCAAGGTCGAATCCGGACAGGCATGCGAAGCATGCCAGACAGAGTGCTCTACTTTCAAGAATAAATGCAATTGCTGATTGCATTTACGGAAAAACAAAAGGCGGAAATATTTCCGCCTTTTGTTTTTATTGTGCCAAAAAGGAATCCACTGCCTTTTGCATATCCTCCTTCGAGCAAACCTCGGAAAATCTTATTTCCTTATCCTTAAGCTCTGCCAGAGCCTTAGGCGGTTTCTCCTTTGAAAGCTCCGAAAGAATGCTTATCAGCTCAAACTCATCCTCGGCATCCGTTCCCTCGCCCTTGATTGCCGAAGCAACGCTTGATGCGAACTTAAACGGGCTTGCCGTGGAAGCGATAAGCGTTTTCGTATTGTCATGTGTTTGCGCCAAATACTGCTCATACACATTTTCCGCAACAGCGGTATGAGTATCCATCACATATGAATAATTGCGTTCGATATCCGAAATGGTGCGAAGGGTAAATTTATCGTCACAATATGCCGCGTAAAAAATCTCTCCGAGCTTCTCCTTAATGCGCTCCGGAACCTCGTATCCTCCGGAATCGTTAAGCTGCGCCATAAGAGAGGCAACCAGCTCCGAGTCCCCCTCGGAAAGATGATACAAAAGTCTTTCCAAATTGCTTGAAACAAGAATGTCCATGGAGGGCGAATTTGTTGTAACAAAAACGCGGTTTTTATTATATATTCCCGTTCTTATAAACTCCGTCAAAACATTGTTGCTGTTCGACGCACATATAAGCTTCTTCACGGGAACGCCCATTTCCTTTGCGTAATATGCCGCGAGAATGTTCCCGAAATTTCCCGTCGGCACGCAGATGTTAATTTCTTCGCCGCAGGCTATTTCCTTATTTTTCACCAGCTCCGCATACGACGAGATATAATACACAATTTGCGGAACAAGTCTTCCCCAGTTTATTGAATTTGCGCTTGAAAGCTCAATATTGCGCAATGCAAGCTCCGAGGCGTATGCCGTGTCGGAGAAAATTTTCTTCACACCGCTTTGCGCATCATCGAAATTACCGTCAATCGCACACACGCAAACATTATCGCCTTCCTGCGTTTGCATTTGAAGCTTCTGAACCTCGGAGGTTCCGCCCGTTGGGTAGAACACCATGATTTTCGTTCCGGGAACATCCGCAAAGCCCGCAAGAGCCGCCTTTCCCGTATCGCCGCTGGTAGCAACAAGTATAGCCACTGTCTTATCAAGTCCCGTTTTTTCGGCCGAAGCCGTTAAAAGATGCGGCAAAAGCTGAAGCGCCATATCCTTGAAAGCACACGTCGGCCCATGCCAAAGCTCAAGAATATATGCTTGCTCGTTAAGCTTGTATATCGGAGCAATGCTTTCGGTTTCGAATTTTTCCTTTGTATATGCTTTTTTCGTGCATTCCTTTAATTCGTTTTGTCTGAAATCCGTGAGATAAAGGCCGATGATTTTCGCCGCTCTTTCGGAATAATCCATCTCACCCAAGGAAATAATTTCATCAAGACCGAGCCTGGGAATGCATTCAGGAACGAAAAGCCCGCCGTCATCGGCCAAGCCCTTGCATATCGCCTCCGCAGCCGTAATCTCAACGGTTATATCTCTGCTGCTGTGATAAATCATAAATTAACCTCCGCCAAAAAAGTTGCTTATCAAACATAAAAGAGTCATTTAACCGACTCTTTCATGCCAAACATCTTAAAGATATTTTTTCATTCCGTCGCTTATAAGCTCGGGGTTTACGGTTATCGTTATCGTAAGATTTGCATGTGCCTTTTCGCAAACCTCCGCAGCCTTATCAAGCATCTGCTCCAGCTTGGGAATATTATTTATTCCGACGATTTTTGTGATACTGTCCGCAAATATGTCGCTTATGTCAAAATTCTGTGAAAGAACCCCGCATATAAGACCGTAGAACATATCATAGTTGTCAATCATGTAATCCTCGGTATCGACCAGTCTTACCTGAGAACTTAAATCATAGGTATGTCTTGTTCCTTTGTTGATAAAAACAACGCTGCCCTTCTGAGAATCCAGAGCCTGATGAACCGCATCAATAAGAGTTTTGGTTTTTCCCGTGCCCTTTTCCCCGACAATAATCTTTAACATAGCCATTACCTCCTGTTTTTTATTCGGAATATAATTCCCTTATTTATATTGTACTATATAACGGAAGATTTTTCAAGTTATTTTTTTAATTTCTCCGAAAGAATTTTTCCTTCCTCCTCATATCCGGGCTTATTGAGAAGCGCAAACATGTTTTTCTTATATGCTTCGACGCCGGGCTGATTAAACGGATTAACGCCCAGCATATACCCGCTTATACCGCAAGCCTTCTCGAAAAAGTATACCATGTATCCGAAATTATAGGCATCCATCTTATCCATTTGCAAAACGATATTCGGAACATTTCCGTCCGTATGCGCCAAAAGCGTGCCCAAAAATGCCTTCTCGTTTACAAAACCCATGGTTTTTCCCGAAAGGAAATTAAGACCGTCGATATTTTTTTCATCGTGTGTTACCGTAACATCGTTATCGGGCTCGGCAACCGTCAATACGGTTTCGAAAATGTTTCTTCTGCCCTCCTGAATATACTGGCCGAGAGAATGCAAATCGGTTGAGAAATCAACCGCCGCCGGAAAAATCCCCATGTTGTTCTTTCCTTCGCTTTCACCGAAAAGCTGCTTCCACCATTCGCCCACATAATGCAATCTCGGCTCATAGTTTGCCAAAATTTCGACGGTTTTTCCTTGCCTATACAAAATATTTCTGAGCCTTGCATACTTTGTGCACGCATTTTCTTCGGACTCATATTCCTTCATGGCATCAAACGCACCGCTCATCATAGCGTCAATATCCACGCCTGATGCGGCAATCGGCAAAAGCCCGACCGCGGTTAAAACGGAATATCTTCCGCCGACATCATCGGGAACAACGAATGTGGGGCAGCCTTTTTCATCGGCATAGCCCTTAAGAGCTCCCTTTGCCTTATCCGTTGTAATGTAAATTCTGCCGTCTGAGGTTCCGTATTTCTTTTCAAGAAGCTCGGAAAGAAGCCTGAAAGCAATTGCAGGCTCCGTCGTGGTTCCGGATTTGCTTATTACGTTAACGGAAAAATCCTTATCCTCAAGATATTCCAAAAGCTCATGCATATAGTTTCCGCTTATGTTATTGCCGGCGTAAACAATTGCGGGCGCCTTTCTTTTATCCTTTGGAAGATAATTAAAGAACGACGAATTAAGCATCTCAATCGCCGCACGTGCTCCGAGATACGAGCCGCCTATTCCGACAACAACCAACACATCGGAATTTTCTCTTATTTTTGCGGCAGCTTCCTTAATTCTCGCAAACTCTTCCTTGTCGTAATTTTCCGGAAGTCTGACCCATCCTAAAAAATCATTTCCCGCTCCAGTCCCTTTTTCAACCATGCTCTTTGCCTCAAGCATTGCGGCCTTGGACTGAGCCATAAGCTCATCTGATATTCCGCTTTTCGAATAATCAAGCTTTATCATTCTACAATCGCTCCTTTAAATTATGTTCTTATATGTTATCGTTATTTTGCTTATAAGCCATCGGTCAATATAAAGCATATACCTTTAGCATTATATAACAAAAACCCTTTTTTGTCAACATCCGACACTTTTATGCATTTTCGCCCCTCATTCTTTTAACCGTTTCGTTGTAGAACACATTAAGATGCCCCATATAATTGCTTTTCCACGGCTTATTTCTGCCGCAATAGTGAATAATCACCGAATTTTTCCTCACCCATTCAAGGTCAAATCCGCGCTCAAAGGGCAAATGCGACATGTAAAGCCGC
This sequence comes from uncultured Ruminococcus sp., assembly GCA_964603185.1. Taxonomy (GTDB): domain Bacteria; phylum Bacillota; class Clostridia; order CAKSNL01; family HGM11501; genus HGM11501. The sequence continues at coordinate 1,179 of CAZRUB010000096.1, read as the reverse complement.
TCCGTCATGTTGTATCTGAAGGTATCCAAGGCAAGAATGCGACTGCCGTACAATGCGCTTATGATGTCTTGATCCGGAAGCACAAGGTAATTTTTCCTTTTTTCGATAAACTCGAAAACATCCTCCGTACGTTGCTCTTCTCGGAGCTTTTTCAAATTCATCATCATAACTCCCGAATTGATATACGGGCTTTCCTCCTCCATATCCAGCCTCATTTCGTTAAGCTTTCTTAAAATAGGTCCCGTGTGCGAGGCAGCGGCAAAAAAGTAATCGTCCGTTTTCGTGTCGTAAAGCGCTTCCACGGATCCGTTTATAATTATATCCGGGTCAAGATAAAGAACCTTATCGATTTCCTCGGGTAAATATTTCGCGGCAAAGATTCTGTAATAAATTTCCTTCGGATACCTTTGCGTCGTGGGTGCCGCATCAAGCGGAATATCGCCCGCATCTATCAGTGTAAGCCTGCCGTTATCCGCCAATATTTTCTCCGTTTCCTTTACGGGCATGCTTTTTGCATGCGAGCACAAAAGATAAACCTCAAAAAAGCATGCTTTGTTTTGAAAAATAAGCGATGAAAGCATCACATTGAGATATGTTATATAATTTTCATCCGCTGTTACGAGGATGTTGATTTTCCGTTTATCGCCTTCGCGCATTTTCATCCGTCCCTTCAATAAACATTCATCTTATATAATTATATTTATTTTTTGAAAAAAGTCAATTATATTACCGAGGACTCAGAAAAGAAAAAACACAAGCCGCCGAAATAAAGCGGATTGTGTTTTTTTTCAAAGCCCAAGCTCCTCCGAAAGCTCTTCCTTTGTCATGTAGCCGACGGTTTTTTTCGTAATTTCACCGCTCTCGAACAGTGCCAAAAACGGAATGCTCGAAACCCGATACTCCATCGCGAGCATCGGCTCCTCGTCCACATTGACCTTGCCGACTCTGATTTTCCCGGAATACTCTTCGGCAATTTCCGAAAGCACCGGCGCAAGCATTTTGCACGGGCCGCACCATTCTGCCCAAAAATCGACCAGAATCGGTGTTTTCGAATTCAATACCTCTTCCGTAAAGTTGTCTTTTGTGAGTTTAAGCTCCATATTTTTCACCTCAAGCATATTTTACAATATTTTCGTTTAAAAATCAAGTGCTCTTCTTTTTCCAGCCGGCATACAGTGT
>CAZRUB010000095.1:2246-5746 GCA_964603185.1 uncultured Ruminococcus sp. | reverse complement strand
TTATTACGGAACCCGAAGCATCGGAATTTAAAATTGCCGCCGTCAATGCATCGTCGGGTGTAAGGCGTTGAACGGGCCCCGGCTCCTCATCATCGTCCTCGGGCGTGTATTGCGGCTCATCCTCCGTTAAAACAACACAAATAAGAGCTCCGCTTTTTCCGTTGACGGAAGCCGTGTATTTCCCTAAATCGGTTTCGAATTCTACGGTGTATATATCGCTTTCCTCATTATATTTGCAATCGTTTATAATTGCTCCGGGGCTGTAGCTTGAAACCGCAGCCTTTGCGTCGGAAGCGGAAATTTTCTTTGCCGAACCGCTTTTTCCGCAACCCGTTTGCATTGCGACGAGTGTGGCAATAAGTAAAAAGTAAAAAAGCTTTTTCATCATTATATTCTCCGTTCTGCCGAAAAACAATCGGCCTTTTTATTATATATGTATTATACTACACAACGATGTATAAATCAATATTTTTATTAAGACAAAATCAGGGGCATTACCTTGACAAGCAACGTTTTTTTATGTTAAAATACAAGAATGGCCAAGAAACTTGCCGCGGCATAAAGAAAAAAGGTATCTTCGGAGGAGGGGCTGATTAAATAAATGAAAAGAATTGTGACTGTTCAGGATATATCATGCGTCGGCAAATGCTCGCTCACGGTGGCGCTTCCCATTATATCTGCGCTCGGAATAGAGTGTGCCGTTATTCCGACCGCGGTGCTTTCGACACATACGGCCTTCACCGATTTTACATTTAAGGACTTAACGGATGAAATAGAAAAAATCTCAAATCATTGGAAAAAAGAAGGCATTCGTTTTGATGCGATATATACCGGTTATCTCGGCTCATTTCGTCAAATCGATATTATGAAACGATTTTTTTCGGAAAACGAAGCCGCAATAAAAATTGTTGATCCGGCAATGGGCGATAACGGCATACTGTATTCAGGGTTCGATGAGGCTTTTGCGAAAAAAATGACGGAGCTTTGCGCGGTGGCGGATATAATCGTTCCGAATTTAACGGAAGCGGCTTTTATGCTTGGGGAAAAATATCCGGAAAACGGATATGACGAGGCATATATAAAGAACATGCTCTCAAAGCTTTGCGGGCTGGGCGCAAAAAAAGCGTTGATAACGGGAATCAGCTTTGAAAAGGACAAGCTCGGAGTTATGATGCTGGATTCGACAACAGGTGAGTATTTCAGTTATTTCAATAAGCGAATCGATAAAATGTTCCACGGTACGGGGGATATTTTCGCAAGCACTTTTACCGGTGCCATGATGCGCGGAAAGGGACTTTACGGTGCCGCAAAGCTTGCCGCGGATTACACCGCCGAATGTATTGGTGCCACACTCGGTGACGAAAACGCAAATTGGTACGGAGTGAGCTTTGAAAAAACAATAGGGTATTTAACCGAAAAAATCAATGCTTGAAAATGCAAAAAATCGAATAAAAAAAGCAAGCGGAAAAAAGCAAAAGCTGAGGCGTGATTTTCCAAAAGGCGGATTTTTTTGCTTTTCGCAACTTCTTGCAAAGAAAAAGCCCCAACAGAACATAAATCACAGATATGCCTGCGGAAAGAAAATAATACGAGCAATTAAAGCATAAAATATTAAAAATTACCGACAGAACAAAAAGCAAAAACGAGATTAACAGAAAAATATATTTTTCGCTCTTTTTTATGTTGTACACGGAATATACAAAATCTCCGAATATAAAATACGAAAAAACGAATGCAAGCTCAAATATAAGCGGTGCCCTTATGTTGAAAAAAATAAAAGACGACAATCCGAGGGATAGAGAAAGAAGCATTAAAATAATATGCGGAGAGGCATTTCTCAGGTTTAAAATCTTAAAAGCGGACATATGATTATACACTCCTTAAAAAGTAAAGGTAATATAATTATATGTCCGCTTCTTTTTGATTAGAATTTATTTAAGGTTGCTTCTGGATTCTTTTAATGTTTCCGCAAGGGACTCGAATTTCTGCTGCATGCTGTAAAGCATCTCATCGCAATATTCGACCGTTTGATTGCGTGTTTCCTGCGCATTGGCTTTCGCGGAATCAATCATGTTCGTTGCGCGCTCATAAGCCTTCTTGGTGATTTCGTGCTCCTGAACCATCTGAATGGTTTTCTCCTCGGCCGCTTTGATAATTCCTTCTGCCTCCTGTTGTGCTTCGGAAATAATCTTTTTGCGTTCTTCCTTCATCCAACGTGCCTGCTTGAGCTCTTCCGGAAGCTGAAGCCTGATGTCTTCGATATCGGCAAGAAGCTCCTCCTTATCCATAAGGCTGCGGTTTAAGAACGGAATGTTCATCGCCTTATCGATTTTCTCTTCAAGCTTATCTATGATTTCAAGTATTTCCATTTTTGATATTCCTCCTTATATTATTTGTTTTTTAATTTTTTGTATATGTCAGGTGCAATCTCTTCGGGAACAAGCTCTGCCAAAGATGCGTCATAGCTCGCGACTTCTTTGACAATGCTTGAGCTTAGATAAGAATATTTTTCGTTTGTCATCATAAAAAGGGTTTCGATGTCGGGTGCAAGCTTCTTGTTTATAAGCGCCATTTGGAATTCATATTCAAAATCCGTTACGGCGCGAAGCCCTTTCACAATAGCGGAAGCCTGTTTCTCTCTTGCGTAATCAACCAAAAGACCGCTGAAGCTGTCAACAAGCACATTGTCAAAATCCTTCGTGACGCGGCGGATAAGCTCCACACGTTCCGGAACAGTGAACAAAGGGGACTGTTTTCCGCTGTTTGCAAGAATGCTTACATAGACAAGATCGAAAATTTCCGCCGAGCGTTTTATAATATCCAGATGACCTAATGTTACCGGGTCAAAGCTGCCTGGAACTATAGCTGTTTTCAATACCGTTCAACTCCCGTAATATAGGATAAATGAACCCTGCCGTATTTTTTTTCTTTTATCACGCTGAACTCACTCGAAATAAGCGGCGCGTTTTTTTCCTCGTATTCCGTTACGATGATTCCGTCCTGAGCAAGATGACTTTTTGCTCTGGATAAAAATTCTTCGTAAATACCGGAAGCATACGGTGGGTCTAAAAAAATAATGTCAAAAAGCTCTGATGTTTTATCCAGATATGATAAAGCGTCTGTCAAAATAACATCGCCCTTTTCGCCGAAACCGGAGCGAATAAGGTTTTCCTTGCACACACAATAGGCCGCCCTATTCTTTTCGGTGAAAACCGCACGCGCCGAGCCGCGACTTAAGGCCTCAATTCCGAGAGCGCCGCTTCCGGCGAAGGCATCAAGCACGGTTGCCGATTTTATCTTCGGGGAAAGCGTGGAAAACAAAGCCTCCTTCACTCTGTCCGCGGTGGGGCGGGTTACATCTCCGTCCAAGGTTTTGAGCTTCAGCCCGCGTGCGCTGCCTGAAATAATTCTCACTAATCACTCCTCCGAGCATGACTTGACTTATATTCCTTTCTATTATAAAGCATTATCTTCAACACCTGTTGCTATTACAGTAGCCA
>CAZRUB010000095.1:0-2236 GCA_964603185.1 uncultured Ruminococcus sp. | reverse complement strand
ATAAAGCATAATGTAAAAAAAAGCAAGAGGAAATTTTCCTCTTGCGATATTTTTTTAAATTATGTCGGAATTAACAGTCTTATGCCGGAATTCAAAATTTCATTTGCGTCCATATTGTTTGCGAAAAGTATTTTTTCAACGGTGGTTTTGTATCTTTTTGCAATGCTCCAGAAGCTATCTCCGCTTTTTACAAAGTAAATCACAACAGAGGGCGCTTTTTCCGCGGCTTCTTCCGTGATTTCAAGTGAGCTTAAGGAGGGGAAGTCCTCCGTATTTTGCCTCAGCGTTACACTGAGCTCCAAAATAAGACGAATGTCGGCTTTCGCCTGGTTTATAAAATTATAATCGGTGTGCGATACCCGTGCGGACGAGGTTATGAAATAATTTCCCGAAGGGCAATCGAAGTCCTTTTGAAAATCACTTTCCTTCTTGAACGAGGCGATTATTCCGCCGGATATATATGTTATGACCGTAGTTACGGTTCCGGTAAAGATTATTCTTCCGTTTGTCTGCACGGCTTTTTCCGCCGAAATATATGAATATACGGGGCAAATTTTATCCATCGGCGGCATGTCTATCGGCAGTTGGGCCGATTCCTTAAGGGTTAAGGAGTCGGTAAGTATTCCTATGATTTCCGACTTTTTATAAGGAGCTGCGGTAAGCTTTGACGTTGCGCCCGGAAGAAAAGCGTCGGTTATAACAGTTTCGGCGAGCGTGGAAAAGGCAATAAGCGACACGGAAATTTCACCGTTAAAGGTTATTACGTCATTCATTGTTTCGCTGTCTTTCGTTTTTGACGAAGTGTAACTACCCGGCGAAAGATAAAGCTCACTGTCCATATCCTCGGAAATGTCGGGCGCATCGCAGATTTCGGTGAACGGTATCTCGTGTGATATATATTCTATTTCACCGTCGGCGCCGGAATACAGGTGCGAAACCGAAATGCTGCCCTTAATTACCGCTTTTCCCGTAACAAGCTTTAAGTTTGTTTCTTTTATTTCGGCACGGCTTAAAAGCAGTTCGCCGAAAGCTTCGCCGTTTTCGTTAAGCGCAACGGAATCCGTAACGGTAAAGGAGGTCTGCAGGCATGAGCCCAGTGCACTTGAAATTACGGTTTCTTTTTTTGTTTCCGTTTCCGGCACCGATATATCGGTACACACGGGAAAAGAAAGCTCGGAATAAGTCGTAAGAGTAAGCGAAATAACCCCTTTAAGCGATAATTTTCTTGAATTTATCAATGTGCATTCGGATTCAACCATATTAAGCGTAAGCATCGGCTTATCATCGGCCGTTATGCCTTCCCGAGCCGCAATGTGGTTGAAAGGAAAGCTTGCGGATATCGATTTGACGGTGCTTTCGTTTTCGGGCTTGTAAAGAATCGTGAAAACGGTTGTTCCGTTTACAATAACTCGATCCTTCTGAAGCTCTGTTTTATCTGCGAAGCATCGTCCCTCGCAGAGGAGTATTTCCCCTATATCGGGCTTGGAATCGGGAACGATTGTATCTCCTTCGGACAGTATCTCGGCAGTGATGCTTGCGGAAGGATAAGCTGTGCGCATTAATTTTTTTGTTAATTCAGCTTCCATTTTTTTCTTCCTTTCTCTTAAATTACAATACATTATATTTAATCTTTTGCGAGTGTATGACATTTTTTTGATGTAGCACTTGAAAAATACCGCGAAAAGATATATAATACTAATTGAAAATAAACTGGTAAACGGGGAGCTTTAATGAAAACAGCAATTATCGGAGCGGGATTTTCGGGCTTGGTGGCGGCGGTCACATTGAAAAGGCACGGGTGTGATTTCACTCTTTACGAGCGCGCCGAACGTGCCGGGAAAAAAATACTTGCAACCGGAAACGGAAGATGCAATATATCCAATTTAAATATCGAGCTGTCAAGATATCACGGCAATACGGAATTTGCGGCGGAGGTTTTCGGAGAATATTCATTGGATTCTCTTTGCGATTTTTTTAAGGACATAGGGATGACGTTTTCGTATGAAGGCGATAAGGTTTATCCTCACAGCCTTCGTGCGGCGGAGGTTTTGGAGCTTTTGAGGCTGGCCGAGGGGTGCTCCGAAAAATGCGGCACTAAGGTTGATAAAATCGAACGGAGAAAAAACAAGCTTTGTGTCAGAGTAAACGGAACGGAAGAATTTTTCGACAATGTGATTGTTTGCACCGGAGGCAAAGCCTCACCGAAGCTTTCCGGCGGAGGTGCTTATGAGCTCCT
>CAZRUB010000094.1:0-5768 GCA_964603185.1 uncultured Ruminococcus sp. | reverse complement strand
GGGTTGACCGCTTCTTCCCCTCCAAAATAGCATGGAACGAAACCAATGCCCTGCCCCACGACGTTCTTCTTTGGAAGGGGATTGACGGCACGGAGATTTTCTCCACCTTCATTAAGGATTACGTCAGCATGATGACGCCGCAATTTATCCTTACACGCTTATGGAACCCGTTCCGAGACAAGAGCTTGACCGATAAAACGCTTTTGACCTTCGGCTACGGCGACGGCGGAGGCGGCCCGACCGAGGAGATGCTCGAAACCTATCGAAGGCTGGAGCACGGACTTCCCGGAATGCCAAAAACCGTTATGGATGACCCCAACTCCTATTACGATAAGGTCGAAGCGGATTTTTACAAAAACACAAAGGAGCTTCGCACCACCCCGAAATGGGACGGAGAGCTTTATCTTGAAATGCACCGCGGCACCTACACCTCCATGGCGAGGAACAAGCGCTTTAACAGAAAGAGCGAATTATTGTATCAAGAGGCGGAGGCGCTTTCCGTTACGGACATGACGCTTTTGGGCGGCGATTACGATTCGGAGACTTTCCGCAAAAATGAGAAAAACATACTTCTGAACCAATTTCATGATATAATTCCCGGCTCCTGCATAAAGGAGGTATATGAGGTTACGGATACAGAGTATGAAACGATTCTTTCGGAGGGGAGAGCCATCGCCGATAAAAAGCTTGCTTCGCTTGCGGAAAACGTTTCGGCCGATAAGGGCATTTTGGTTTACAATCCCACGCCCTATCCGCAAACCGATTATATCAAAAAGGGCGGTGAGCTCTATCTTGCGGAAAGCATTCCCGCGCACGGCTATAAGGTGATAGAGGACAGACCGTTAAAAAGCGGTGTGATTGTTAAGGAGAGAAGCCTGGAAAACGATTACCTTAAGGTGACCTTCGACGAAAAGTATCAGATTACCTCCGTTTATGACAAAAAGGCCTGCCGAGAGGTTATAGCCGAGGGCTCCGTCGCTAACCGACTGGAGGTATATGAGGACTATCCGAGAGCGTTTGACGCATGGGAGATAACCGATTATTACAAGCAGAAAATGTGGATAGTCGACGACCTTTCCTCCGTTGAAGCGTTGGAAAACGGATTCGGGGTTGTGCGAAAATACGGCAATTCCGTTATCAAGCAGGATATAGTCCTTCGTGAGGGCTCCAAGCGCCTTGATTTTGTAACCCATGTGGATTGGCATGAGGATCATGTGCTTCTGAAGGCGGCTTTCCCGTTCGATATCAGAGCCACCTATGCAACCTACGAAATTCAGTTCGGCAGCATAATGCGCCCGACGCATCAAAACACTTCGTGGGATGCGGCGAAATTTGAGGTGTGCGGCCAGAAATGGGCCGATATGTCCGAAACGGGCTACGGCGTAAGCCTGCTGAACGACTGCAAATACGGCTATAGTGCATATGAAAACGTTATGAGCTTATCGCTCTTGAAGGCCGCAACCTATCCCAATCCCGTTGCCGACAGGGGAGAGCATGAATTTACATATTCACTCTATCCTCACGAGGGCAATGCTTACGAGGGCGGAACAATGAAGGAAGCATACCTTCTCAATATGCCGTTGGAGGCTGTCGGCGTTTCAAGAAATTCGGGAACGCTTCCGGAAAGCTTCTCCTTGGTTTCCTGCGATAAGGAAAACGTTTGCGTCGAAACCGTGAAAAAGGCGGAGGATGATGACGGTATAATAATAAGACTTTATGAGTCGTGCAACAGAAAATCGACCGCCACACTCACCTTCGGCTTCGATTTTAAGGAGGCGTATATCACAAACCTTCTTGAGGAGCCGGAGGAAAGACTTGATGTGACGGGCAGGAGCATTACGCTTCCCGTGAAGAATTTTGAAATCATCACGCTCAGGCTTGTCAGATAATGCGAATAAAAAAGCCCTTCGGCGAAGCAATATCGCCGAGGGGCTTTTTCACCGCGGGAAAAACGGAGAGCGGGAAATTGAGAATGATGAGTGAGCAAGAGGGAGTTGAAAATTGATAATAGAAAATTGATAGTGGATGAAAATTCCGCAGGGGGTTCACAGGCTTTTGTCCACCCGTTTTTTCTTCGCCGTGCGCTTTTCTTCGCCGTGCACCGTAGACGGGCGGATCGCCTTCGGCCATCCGCCCGTTTAAAGCCTTCCCTTTGAGTAAATAATGATTAATTCATTTTTTACAATCCCTCAGTCGCTTCGCGACAGCTCCCTTTACACAAGGGAGCCAAAAGACGCATAATTAAGCCCTCCTTGTGTAATTATCTCTGCGTAAAAGACAACGCTTTCCTTTAAGAAAGCAAGAACCCGACCCGATATCGCAATCATAGATTGCGGTCGAGTACCCCGGAATCTTGTTGCTTACGCAATAACTGTCAAAAGGTGTACCTTTTGACAGTTAATCCGTTATATTGGATTTTACCATATATTCCCCCGAAAATCAATACTTTTTGAGAAATATTATCGAAAATGACGAATTTTTTTCTTTTTTGTCTTTTGTTTGGGCTATTGTCAAAAGGTACACATTTTGACAATAGCCTAAAAGCCGCCTCGTCGGCGCTCTGTAGGGGCGGAGCACCTTCGGCCGTCCGCCCGCCCGCGCAAACGAACGGCCACGGGCGACCACATAGGGGTCGCCCCTACGGAGCACAAGCTAATGGCGGTGCAACCCGAACGAACGGCCTACACCTCATCCGAGTTGCTTCGCAATTCACCCGGTGGGCTTTAAAAAGGAGAGCCTTTTAAGAAGCCAATCGCGGCATAAAAAAATAAAAATGTGACCATATACTATGAAAAATGTCACCTTACCTTATTGCAATATGTGAAATTTTGTGGTAATATATAAGTCATGAAGGTGTCAACTCAGACATTTTTAATAATTATAAGAAAGGACGAAAAAAATATGGCAAAAAAATTCACGGCATTTATTTTGGCGGTTTTAATGATGTTGACTTGCTTTACTGCGTTTGCGTCTAATGCGAAGAAGACATACAAAATCGCCGATGTGACCGAGTTCAGCTCGGAGCCGACCAAAAACGGTGAATATTTCAACGTTGCGGAAAAGCAGGGCTGGTTCGGAATCAAGGGCGTGGATTTAACGGGCGTTAAGTCCATCGGCATAACGGGCAAAAACCCGATGGGCGGCTCCGCCAATGCCGAAACCTTCAGAATCAAAATCGATGACCCCATGGCGGAAGCTATCGGATTTGTCGCGTTTAACGAAACGAGCGAGGACGGCTCCGACGTTACCGCGCGTGGCAACATCGAGGCGAAGAGCGGCACCCATGACCTTTACTTTGCGACGACGCTTATGAAGAACGCACCGGAATGGGAAATCAAGGAAATCACCCTTTATACCGACGCGGTTGTGAGGGAAACCGTTTCGGATGCTAACATAATCGACACATGGTCGGACACATGGACGGCGGTTGACGATTTCGGCAGAAAGGTTGCAGACTTTGAGGAGGTCGGCCCCGTTAAAGAGAGTGAGCGCACCGTTGCCATGATGTACTGGATCTGGAATTCCGTAAGCGGAGCGGACAAAAACTATAACATAGTTATTCCCGACGTTATAAGAAAGGACCCGGCCGCTAAATATGACGCTTATTCGGATTCGTGGATTAACAACTCAAGCAAAATGTGGTGGGGTGAGCCTGTTATGGGCTTTTACACCAGTGAGGATTTCTGGGTTTACAAAAGGCACGCAATACTTCTTGCGGACGCGGGCGTGGACGTAATCTTCTTCGATTTTACCAACTCCGCGCTGACTATGACCAAAAACCTTAAGGTTTTGATGGAGGCATATTTGGAGGCGAAGAGCGAGGGCATTAATGTTCCCAAGATTTGCTCCTACGGCGAAATGGGCTCAGGCAGCGAAAACACTTATGATGAGATTAACACCCTTTACTTTAACGTTATAAAGGACGACCGCTATAGGAGCCTTTGGTTTGAGTGGGAGGGCAAGCCTTTTGCGGCAAGCTTCGGTGCTAAAAAAGTGAGTACGAACAAGCTTAACATGAACGATGCGGATATCGTTAAGCTGAGAGATACCGTAGATTCCGAGATTGAAATGCGTCATTCCAAGAGCGGGTTGGCCGATGCCGATCATAACGACATTTCGTGGATTGACGAATATCCCCAGCAGTTCCGCGGGAAAATCCGTGACGACGGCAGGGTTGAATCCATGACCCTTGCAATGGCGCTTAACCGCTCCACAATATACGGCATTGGCGAAACCGGCGTGTTCTCCGACCAATATGCAATGGACAAGGGTTATTCAAAGGCCTTCGGCGAGGAATTCGACATTGAGCGAGGCGCAAGAAAGGGCTATTTCCTTCGCGAAATGGAAGGCCTTGTGCTGGAGGTTGACCCGACGTTCGTGTTCGTTGACGGCTGGAATGAGTGGAACACCCCGCTCTATCCCATCTACGGAAGATATAAGGTGGCCTTCATCGACCTTTTCGATGAGGCGGGAAGCCGTGACTTTGAGCCTTCAAGGAGCTATCTTAAGGACGACTACTACAACATGCTTGTAGACTTCGTAAGAAAATATAAGGGCGTACGCCCCGCACCCGTTGCAGGTGAGGCGGTTACCATCGATATGAACGGCACGGCCGCTCAGTGGGACAGCGTTACCCCAGAATTTTACAATAACTACGCCGATTACGAGCGTGACGCATTGGGCTATAAGGATACCGCGACGGATGAGAGAATCCGTTACACCACGAAGGTTAACAATGCGATAATCCGCGCAAAGGCCGCACGGGACAACGATAACCTTTACTTCATGGCGAAAACCACGAAGGCGATAAAGGAGCATAACGACGGATTCATGAATCTTTACATAAACGCGGACAGGAACGCCGCAACCGGCTGGAACGGCTATGACTTTGTCATCGGCAAGAACGGCAGGGGCACAATCGATAAGTTCGAGAACGGCGCATGGACGACTATCGGCACCGCGGAAATGAAGACAGACGGTGACACAATGTGGCTTTCGGTTCCGAGAAGCCTTGTGGGCGTTACGGGCACGGTGGATATCGAATTTAAGTGGACGGACTCAGTGGTAACCGACGATTATCTTGACTTTTACACCGAGGGCTCCGTTGCACCCACGGGAAAATTCAACTATCTTTACACCGAAACAGAGCAGGTATCGCTCTCCGCGGAGGAGAGGGCCGCACTTAAGGGCACCTCTGTATTTAAGGCGGGAAGCGGCAAGATGGTAGTATCCGGCGGCAAAATGAACGTTTACGAGGCGGATACGAGAGTTATTCCCTTTGAAGAGAACGGCACGCTTTACGTTCCTGCGGACACCTGGGAGGAGCTTTTGGGCTTCGGCTTATCCAAGGTTAAATATGATTCGGAGGACAATGTTTTATACATTGCGCGCCATGACCTTGACATTGAGCTTGAGGACACGGAAAACCGCGGCGCCGAAATCACAAACTACGTATGGACGTATAACGTTTTGGGCTCAGCCGAGGTGAGAGTGAACGGCGAAGCGGGATATCTTTCCGCACCCTTAACCGTTAAGGACGGAATCGTTTACGTTCCTTTGACCTACGCGTCCGAGGCCTTCGGCTGGACTTATAAAAACCTCGGCAACGGCGCATACATGATTTCGCAGGACGGCGCGTCCGACGCGGCGGTCAATGCGGCGCTCGCTATAATTTAAGGAGGGGGATTTAATATGAAAAAAATAATTTCAACGGTGCTTGCTCTCCTTATGCTCCTCTCTTTCACGGCGGTCTTCGCCGCGGAAACGGA
>CAZRUB010000093.1:0-5858 GCA_964603185.1 uncultured Ruminococcus sp. | reverse complement strand
CCGTCCTTCTCAAGCCGAAGGACGGCAAACAAAATCAAGCCTTAAGCAATGCTTAAAGCGGAACACGGGCGCCCTTCGGCAATTATTCTTTTTTTATTTTTACACAATCGACTGCCGTCCGCGTCCACAAAAACACCTCCAAACGAACCGAATACGGGATTGTCCCGTTCATTTGTCTTATGCTTTAAGTATATCACCAAAATTAACGGTGGTCAAGAGTGCAAATTTACATATTTTAATTTATTTTGCAATAAAATTGTGCGGAATATTTCTTTTTTACTTGATTACCTTTGATTTTTATGATAAAATATAATAGATTAAAACCGATTTTAATAAGGAGCGTGTCATATGTTCGCAGATAAAGCGGAAATTTTAATAAAGGCCGGGAACGGCGGTAACGGGCTTGTTTCCTTCCGCCGCGAAATTTACGTTCCGGCGGGAGGGCCCGACGGAGGCGACGGCGGCAAGGGCGGAGATATTGTTTTTGCGGTTGATCCCGAGGTTAACACGCTTGCCGATTTTAAATTCAAAAGAAAATATTTTGCCGAAAACGGCGAGGACGGAAAAGCGAAAAAAGGCTTCGGCAAAAGCGGTGCGGATCTTGTTATAGGCGTTCCGGAGGGAACGATCATCCGCGATAAGGAAACCGGCAAAATTCTTGCCGATATGACGGGTGAGGGGAAGCGCGCGGTTGTTGCGAAGGGCGGAAACGGCGGCTTCGGCAATCAGCGTGTTGCCACCCCGGTGCGCCAGGCACCCCTGTTTGCCAAAAGCGGCATCAAAACCCGTGAGCAGGTCGTTACCTTGGAGCTTAAAATGATTGCGGACGTCGGGCTTGTGGGCTTTCCGAATGTGGGGAAATCCACCGTGTTGTCATGCGTTACACAGGCACGTCCGAAAATCGCAAACTATCATTTCACCACGCTTTCCCCAAATCTCGGCGTTGTTTTTCTCGGGGAGGGGAGAAGCTTCGTTATGGCGGATATTCCCGGAATTATCGAGGGGGCAAGCCGCGGCCTGGGGCTCGGTCACGATTTTCTGCGCCATATTGAGCGTACAAGAGTGATAATCCACGTTATTGACGTTTCCGGAAGTGAGGGCAGAAACCCCATTGACGATTTTAACGACATTAACAATGAGCTTAAGATGTATTCCGAAGCGCTTGCCGCACTTCCCCAGGTTGTTGCCGCCAATAAGTGCGATATTGTTTACGATGAAGAAATGAAGAAGGAATTTTTGGCCTATATGGAAAAGCTGGGCATTAAATGCTTTGAAATTTCCGCGGCAACGAAGCAGGGGCTTGCTCCGCTTATGAATTATGTGGAGAGCATGCTTCCCTCACTCGGCCCGGTGCCGGTGTTCGAAAGCGAAATGGTTTACGGCGAGGAGGAGCTTTCGGATGAGTTTTTCGTTCAAAAGGAGGCCGAAGGCCTGTATTCTGTTTCGGGCCCCTTTGCGGACAGGCTTGTGGGGAATGTTAATTTTGATAATGACGAATCGGTTGCGTTCTTCCAGCGCACACTGCGCCGCCGCGGCATTATTGACGAGCTTGTAAGGGCAGGCTGCCGCGAGGGTGACACGGTGAGATTTTCGGACATTGAATTTGATTATATGGATTAGGAGAAAAGCTATGATAACAAGCAAGGAGCGCGCTACTTTAAGGGCGCAGGCAAACGGTCTTCAGGCAAATTACAGAATCGGAAAAAGCGGCATAACGGAGGAGGTTTGCGCCTCCCTTTCGGAGGCGCTTGAAGCAAACGAGCTTATAAAAGTAAAAATCCTCGAAAACGCGGAGCTTCCCACGAAGAGCACGGCGGTAACGGTTGCGGCGGCAACCAATTCCAATATTGTTCAGTGTATCGGCAGAATTTTCGTTTTGTACCGTCCGGCGCGCGATAAGGATAAGCGCCGCTTCCTTCTGTGAAAATCGGGCTTTTCGGCGGCTCGTTTGACCCTATTCATAAGGGGCATATTGCCGTGGCGGCCGCCGCGGCCGAAAAAGCGGAGCTTTCACACGTTATCCTTCTGCCGAGCGGAAAAAGCCCGCACAAAACGCTTTTCGCCTCCCCGACCGAGCGCTATGAGATGACAAATCGTGCCGTTTCGGGAAATCCGCTTTTCTCGGTTTCGGATTTTGAAACGAAGAAAAAAACCAAGTGCTATTCCTTCGAAACGGTTACCGAATTTAAGAAGCTTTATCCCTCCGACGAGCTTTACTTCATTATAGGGGACGATGAATATGCCTCGTTTAACAAATGGTACCGCTTTGAGGAGCTTTTGACCCTTTGCCGCTTCCTGGTTTTAACTCGTCACGGAGAAAGGGTTTTGCCTCCGTTTATCGGGCTTTCCATGCCGCCGGTTCCCATTTCGTCCGGCATGATAAGGGAGCGTATCGCCATGGGGCTGAGCGTGGAGGAGCTTTTGCCAGACGGCGTTTCGGACTATATCAAGCAGCATAAATTATACGCGGGAGATGAGATGAAATGATGAGCTTTGAGGATATTATGGAAAGGCTTAGGACAACGCTTAAGGATGACCGCTTTGCCCACACCCTCGGGGTTGTGAGTGCGGCGGAGGATTTGGCACTGCGCTACGGCTGCGATGTGAAAAAGGCACGCCTTGCCGCTCTTTGCCATGACTGCGCCAAAAACCTTGACGCGGCGGAGCTTAAAAGGCTGTGCAAGACCTATAAAATCAGGCTGGATAATGTGGCAAGGTGTGAATTTCGCCTACTGCACGCTTATGTCGGGGCACACATCGCGCGTGAAAGCTTCGGAATAACCGACGAGGAGATTTTGGACGCCGTATACTACCACACGACAGGAAAGCGCGATATGTCGCTTCTTTGCAAAATAATTTTCCTTGCCGATATGATAGAGCCGAACAGAAGGGCTCCCGACGGGCTGGACGAAATACGCCGCACGGCATACATGGATCTTGACAAGGCGATTATAATGGAGCTTGATTCCACAATAAGCCATATCATCGAAAAAAAGCGGCTTTTGCATCCCGATACCGTGAAGGCGCGAAATTATTTAATTGAAACCCGAAAGGACTTGAACTATGGAAACTAACGAAAAGGAGCTTTTTATAAAGGAAGCCTTGGAAAACAAAAAGGGAGTCGACGTTACAGCGATCAGCCTTTCGGAGCTTTCCTCCGTTACCGATTGGTTCGTTGTTTGCTCCGGTGAATCCGTTCCCCACGTTAGGGCATTGGCCGACGAGGTGGAGGAAAAAATGTCGGAGCGGGGGCTTGCCCCCTTAAGGATAGAGGGCTATGCCGGCGCCTCGTGGATACTGATGGATTACGGTGATGTTATCGTTCACATATTCACAAAGGAAGCGCGTGAATTTTACAATCTTGATAAGCTTTGGGCTTAATTTTTTGAAAGGACTGATTTTATAATGTACGATTTTAAGCGTATTGACAATAAGTGGCAGCGCTATTGGGATGAGCACAAAACCTTTGAGGCCGAAACGGGCCGCGAGGGCAAGAAAAGCTTTTTGCTGATAGAATTTCCATACCCCTCCGGGCAGGGGCTTCATGTGGGGCATCCGCGCTCCTATACCGCTCTTGATTCAGTTGCGCGGAAAAGAAGGCTTCAGGGAGAAAACGTTCTTTTTGCCATAGGGTGGGACGCTTTCGGACTTCCCGCGGAGAATTATGCCATTAAAAACCACGTTCATCCCGAAATCATAACACGTAAAAACATCGAAAACTTCAAAAGGCAGTTAAAGTCCATCGGCTTTTCGTTTGACTGGTCGAGAGAGATAAACACAACCGATCCCGATTATTACAAGTGGACGCAGTGGATTTTCCTTAAAATGTTCGAAAAGGGTCTTGCCTATAAAAAGGAGATGCCCATAAACTGGTGCACAAGCTGCAAATGCGGACTTGCCAACGAGGAGGTTGTGGGCGGCAGGTGCGAGCGCTGCGGCGGTGAGGTTATTCAAAAGCAGCAGAGCCAATGGATGCTGAAAATCACCGAATATGCGCAAAGGCTTTTGGACGATTTGGAGCCGCTTGATTATATTGACCGCATCAAGGCCCAGCAGATTAACTGGATCGGTCGCTCCGAGGGTGCGGAGGTTAACTTCACCATAAACGAAACGGGCGAGGTGCTGACGGTTTACACCACCCGTCCGGACACCTTGTACGGCGCCACATATATGGTAATTTCGCCGGAGCATCCCATGATTGAAAAATATGCCGACAAAATCAAAAATATTGACGAGGTGACGGCTTACCGTGCGGAATCCGCCAAAAAGTCGGATTTTGAGCGTACGGAGCTTGCCAAGGAAAAAACAGGCGTGTGCCTTTCGGGCATAACCGCGAAAAATCCCTTGACGGGTGAGGATATTCCCGTTTGGACAAGCGATTATGTTTTGATGAGCTACGGAACGGGTGCCATCATGGCGGTTCCCGCGCATGATGAGCGCGACTTTGCTTTTGCGAAGAAATTCGGCTTGAAAATAGTTGAGGTTATCCAAGGCGGGAAAAATATTGAGGAGGAGCCCTATACCGATGTTGAAAACGGTATTATGATAAATTCGGGCACGCTTAACGGGCTTTCCTGCCGCGAAGCGCAGAAAAAGGTTATCGCTTACCTGGAGGAAAATAAGCTCGGCAAGAAAAAGGTTAACTTCAAGCTTCGTGACTGGGTTTTCTCCCGTCAGCGCTATTGGGGCGAGCCTATTCCGATAGTTCACTGCGAAAAGTGCGGCTATGTTCCGCTTCCGGAGAGTGAGCTTCCTTTAATGCTTCCTGATATCGAAAAATTCGAGCCGGGACAAAACGGCGAATCTCCCTTAAACAACTGCACCGAGTGGGTGAACACCACCTGCCCGAAATGCGGCGGAGCGGCAAAAAGAGAAACCGACACAATGCCTCAGTGGGCAGGCTCGTCCTGGTATTTCTTAAGATATACCGACCCGAAGAATGCTTCGGCGCTTGCCTCCGAGGAAGCACTTGACTATTGGATGCCGGTTGATTGGTACAACGGGGGAATGGAGCACACGACCCTTCATCTGCTTTATTCACGCTTCTGGTATAAATTCTTATATGATTTGGGCGTGGTTCCCACAAGTGAGCCTTATATGCGCCGCACCTCACACGGCATGATTTTGGGAGAAAACGGCGAAAAAATGTCCAAGTCGCGCGGTAATGTGGTTAATCCGGATGAGATGGTGGAAACCTACGGCGCGGACGCATTCAGGACTTATGAGCTTTTCATCGGCGCGTTCGACCAGTCCACACCTTGGTCGACCCAGGGGCTTTCGGGCTGCAATAAATTCCTTGACCGTGTTTACAATTTGAAGGATATGGTATGCGAGGGCGAGGAGTATTCACCCGAGCTTGAAGGCCTTATGCACAAAACAATCAAAAAGGTCACCGACGATATCGAAAAAATCAAATTCAACACCGCGATTGCGGCACTTATGTCGTTGGTAAACGAATTTTACAAAAAGGGCAGTGTTACACGCGCGGAATATAAAACCCTTCTTATTCTGTTAAATCCCTTTGCTCCGCACATAACGGAGGAGCTTTATGATGTTTTGGGCTTCGGCGCCACCGTTACGGAGGATAAGTGGCCGGAATACGACGAGGCCAAAACGGTTGATTCGACAGTTGAAATGGCGGTTATGATAGGCGGTAAGGTCAAGGCGAAAATCAATGTTCCCGCCGATATGTCCGAGGAGGATATTAAAGCTGTCGCACTCGGCGACGAATCGGTTAAGACGGCAGTCGGTGAAAAAACCGTTATAAAGCTTATTGTTGTTCCCAAAAAGCTTGTAAACATTGTTGTAAAAGCCTCTGTCCATCACAAAACGGGTGCGTTTTCCGTTGATAAATTCAT
>CAZRUB010000092.1:0-5868 GCA_964603185.1 uncultured Ruminococcus sp. | reverse complement strand
AAGCCGAGCCTACCGATTTCTGCACATGAGCTCCGTCACCGATAACCGCGTTTTCAAGCTTTGTATCCGGGCCTATAACACAATCCTCGCCTATAACCGTTTTGCCGCTTAAAATACAGCCCGGAAGGATTACACTGTCCCGTCCTATCACAACCGTATCCGAAATATAAGCTCTTTCGGGGTCGATAATCGTAACTCCCGAGCGCATAAGCCTTTCGTTTATTCTTTTCCTCAGCACACCGTCGGCATAGGAAAGCGCCGCTCTGTCATCTATAACCGTAAGCTCCGTTATATCGCTCGGGCGCATCTTTTCCGTTTTTTCGGAAAGGTCAAAAGCCTCCGCCCCCAAAAAAGCCGACACATCACAGTTTGTTTTCAAAACCGAGTCGCGGGAAAAAACGTAAAACTCAAAAAGCCCGTCCGAATCAAAGCCTTCTTCATCCGCGGTGACGGTGAGCGCGGAGAGCTTTTTCTCTTCAAGGTAATCTACCGCCCGCTTTATCGTTTCGGCCTTCACCAACGGCATATCGGCGTTGATAAAAACAACCGCAGCATTTTCCGTCGAAAAGGCTTTTACGGCATCACTGTCCGAAAAAAACGTGTTTTCCGAAGCAACCGTCTTTAATTCTTCGCGTGCTTCGGTCGTCAAAACGGCAACGCGGGAAGCACCGGCTTCCCTTAAAGCGTCCGAAACGCAGGTTATCATGGGTTTTCCCGCCACCGTGTGACAGGGCTTGGGAATTTTCGAATTCATGTTTCCTTCCGTATCGTAAGCCAAAATCACGGCATTAAATTTCACAGTCAAAGCATTCCTTTCTCTTATCTGTTATTGTCATTATATATTATACATCCCGCAAAAGAAAAAGGCAAACATTTTTTTGTTTGCCCTTCATCGTAAAAGATAGGTATTATTCCTCTTCCTTAAGGAATTCTTCGTATTTCGCTATGATAGCATCCTGAAGCTCCTCACGCATTTCGGTGGTTATCGGATGAACTATATCCTTAAACTCGCCTGTAGGCGTCTTTCTGCTCGGCATAGCGACAAACATTTTTTCGTTTCCATCTATTATTTTTATGTCATGTACTACAAAAGCATCATCAAATGTAACAGAAACTACAGCTCTCATTTTTCCTTCCGTACTTGTTTTTCTTATTCTTATGTCCGTAATTCTCATGCTGCCTGATCCCACCTTTTTATTTGATTCGTTCTTTTGCCAAGCTTATTTTAGCATTTTTTAATAACTTTGTCAATATTTTTTAGCTAATTTCTGTAAATTTTATGGATTTTTATGTAAATTACCACTTTTTGGTTTCCGAGCTCATTTCTTTTTTAAAAAAAACTTGATATAATTTGCAAAGCTGATATAATATAATAGTATATTATCCGAAGGGAAGTTTTAGCTTTGTCAATCGATTTTACACAATTGCCCGAAAGGAGTCTTGTTCATTTCATCGGTATCGGCGGAATAAGCATGAGTGCTCTTGCATCAATATTGATAAATAAGGGATATCGCGTTTCGGGGTCGGACGCAAAAAAAAGCCCGCTCACCGAGGAGCTTGCCAAAGAAGGAGCCGTAATTTATATAGGGCACTCCGAGAAAAACGTGAAAAACGCCGACCTTGTTGTTTATTCGGCCGCAATAGGCAGTGACAATCCCGAGAGAGCCTACGCCGAGGAGCACGGCATTCCCAATGCGGAGCGAAGCGTGCTTTTGGGCGAAATCGAAAAAATGTATAAATTCCCGATAGATGTATCGGGAACCCACGGCAAAACCAGTACAACGGGAATGCTTTCACACATTTTTCTTGCCGCGGAAAAAGACCCGACAATTCTTATCGGAGGCGAGCTTAACGCAATAAACGGCAACAAAAAAATCGGCTCCTCGGACTATTTTATTTCGGAAGCCTGCGAATACCACAGAAGCTTTTTAAGCTTTCATCCTTACATCGGCATTATTTTGGATATTGAAGCGGACCATCTTGATTATTACAAGGACCTCGACGATGTTAAAAGCGCATTTTCAAGCTTTGCCGATATTGTATCCGGCGCGGTTGTAATCAACGCGGACGATAAAAATACCGTTTCGGCCGTCAAGAACACAAAAAAAGCGGTCATCACCACCTCTCGCCTTTCCTCGGACGCGGATTATTATGCCGATTCGCTTTCCGTCAACGGCTACGGCGAATACAGCTTCGACGTTTACCGTAAGGGCGTGCATCTTGCAAGGGTAAACCTTCATGTTCCCGGGATACATCACGTTTCAAACGCACTTTGCGCGTTTGCCGCGGCGCATTCTGTCGGCATTTCGCCGGAGGACATTTCAAAGGGGCTTTCTTCCTTTTCGGGCGTTAAGCGCAGATTTGAGCTTAAGGCGGATATAAACGGCATAAGAATTTATGACGATTACGCCCATCATCCGACGGAAATCGCCGCCACGCTGGAGGCCTTAAAAAGCTTTGACACCGGCAATAAATACATTGTTTTTCAGCCTCACACCTACACCAGAACACTGTCGCTTTTTGACGATTTTGTGTCCGTGTTGAAAAAAGCCGACAACCTTGTGCTTTTGGATATTTATGCCGCCCGCGAAAAAGATAACGGCACTGTCAAAAGCTCCATGCTGCGGGACAAAATTCCCGGCTCCTACCTTGCGTCCGACTTTTCGGATGCCGCCTATCGCATTATTCCGAAGCTTAAGAAGGGCGATATCGTAATGACCGTCGGCGCGGGAGATGTTTATAAGGTCGGCGATAATATAACGGATATTCTTTCCCGCACAATTTAAGAGGGCGGCCGAAAGGCTTCCCTCTTTTTTTAATCAATGTTTTTTATTCCCACATAACCCGTTTCGTTTATAATCCCCTGTCCCTCGTCCGAAAGCATCCACGAAACAAATCTTTCAACATTCTCATTCGTGTTTCCCTCATATGTAACCGCGTAAATCGGCGTGGTTACGGGATAGCTTCCGTTTCGTATGTTTTCCGCGGTCGGAGCGACAGAGTCAATCGCTATCATTTTTATATCGGGATTTTTGATTATTCCTTCCACATAATATCTGAAGGAAAAGCCGATAGAGCCCGACTTGCTTTTGTAATCCGCCACCACATTGATAATTCCGCTCATCAAGTCGTTTCTCCGCTCGGTCGGAGCCTGCATTATGGGCGTATCACCCATAAATCGCTCCAGCATGCTCTGACTTCCGCTTCCTTCGTTTCTTTGAAACGCTGTAATTTCTTCGTCTTTTCCGCCAACCTCACGCCAATTTGTTATCTCGCCCGAATAAATTTTCTTTATTTCCTCCGCGGTGAGTGAGTCAATCGGGTTATCCTTGTGCACAAAGAAAACAAACGCCTCCGTGCCGATAGGGGTATAGCAAAACGCGGTGCCGTTTTCCTCCGCATAGCTTATTTGCTCACTCGAAGGATAAACTCCGATAAAAACATCCGTTTTCTTCTCCGCAAGAAGCCTGTAGCCCTCCGGAGTGTTGTTGTAGCAAAAAGCCCCGTCGTTAAGAGCGGTATTCTCCGGATATACCGCATTCACAAACGCCGAATATACCGGGAAAAGCGCCGCCGCACCGTCAATGACGGGTAAATCCTCCGTCAGCTCAAGCTCATCGCTTCTTATTTTTACTATTTTCGAATTTTCGTCAAAGGGCAAATATTCATGAAGATTAATGTTAGGCGACGTATCGACGGTTATTTTTTCGTTGTGCTTTATTATTCCGATATTAACGGTTAGCGAAGCGGCATAAGCAAGCATAACCGCCGCCCAGAAAATCCGAAACCTCTTTCGTTTTTTTGCCCATATCAGCGAAATTAAAAACGATACGCCGAAAATTCCCCCCGCATAAATCACCGGCTCGGCTATATTATTACTCGTCATATACAAAAGCATAATAACATATCCGTAAAACGATGCTACGAGCACAAGAACGGTCATTATGATTTTTGCCGCGGTGACCATAAATTTTTTGTTATCCGTAAAGTCTTCTCCGCCGCGTCGGAGCTTATGTACGGCCAAGCCCATCACAACATAAAAAATCGCCAGAAAAATACCTATGGGAATTTCCACATCAATGGGTTGCCACGTTTCTCTCGTACCCATATAAATAAAGCTTAATGCCGGAACAAGTCCGAACAAAAAGCCGATGCCTATTCCCTTGTGAATAAACAAAGCCGCACCCCACATGCATAAAAGTAGCGGATAAACTATTCGGCTTACACCGGAAAATAGGAAAATCCCGTAAAAAAGAGTAAATGCCGTCGCAGGGAGATATCCCAAAAATTTCACATATTTTTTCATGCTCTTCCCCTCCTTGCAATAATTCCGATTTTAATATAGCATATTTTCGCGGTGCTTGCAATAATTTCCGACGATATTTAAGAAAGATTTAATTTTTGTGTTTACAAGCGGCATGCTTTTGTGATATAATACAAGTTGTCAGTATGACAGACGATCGCGGGGCGCATATATTGCGCAATGAGGAAAGTCCGGGCTCCCGGGCAAAGGATGCCGGGTAACTCCCGGTGAAGGCGACTTTAAGGAAAGTGCAACAGAAAATATACCGCCTCTTTTTGAGGTAAGGGCGAAATGGCGAGGTAAGAGCTCACCGGCTTCGGGGTAATCCGAAGGCCTTGTAAACCCCATCCGGAGCAACGCCGGTATGGCATCACGGATTAAAGACTGCCCGTCTCCGTGTTGACCGGCGGCTTTAGCCGCGGAGAGATCCGCGGCATAGATAGATGACCGTCTGATACAGAACCCGGCTTACAGTCATACTGATGCCAATGCTACGGAGCAGGCAAAGCGTTTCGCTTTGCCTGCTGTTTTTTTGTAACAAATTTATCATTAAAGCATAATATGGTCATAAAGAGGTGAGAAAATGTTCAGACGAAAAAAATCCTTCTGCGCTTGCCTGCTTGCATTTGCCATAGGTGTCCTTCTCGCTTTCCTTCTTCCCATGGGCTTTATCGCCGGCGTCGAAGCGCTGATTATCATCATTTTCGGCTGGATGTTATTCTTTAAGTAAATCGGATGGAGGGATTTTTCTTGAAGGTTGTAGTTATCAAACCGTCAAAATTTATGAGCGCAATTCTCAGAAGGGCTTTCGGGGTCAAATAGCATAACACAAAAACAACACCGCTTTTGGCGGTGTTGTTTTTTAAATCGAAGCTTTAATTTAATGTAACCTTTATAACGCGCACCTTTGCATCCTTGCCGTTATCATCGGAATAAAGGCTTATCAGGTTAACCTTCCACGAGCCGTCGTTAATATTTTTCGTAAGGTCATCAAGGGTTGTAACGTTCCAATCGGATTTTGAAATTTTCTTATAAACAACCGTTACGTCTTCATCCATCTTGTAAACCTTGTCGTCCATCATAATTTTGTTGTCCGTATAGCCTTGTATTTCGGATGCGGTTTCGACCTCGTTAAGGGCTTTTATGGTGCGAATTCTTCCGCCGTCGGTCAACGCCATAACAGCCTCGCCCTTAACATACGACCATCCCGCCGTTCCGGAATAGCTTGTTGTTCCGGAGGCGGATTTTATTTCATAGCTGTAATTTGCCTCCGAATCGTTTTCGGCCTTATTGAGTATTCCGAAGGTATATCCGCTGTACGTAACATTTTCGATGTACATAACCGCAATGTCGTTCATTTCGTTTGCGAATTCAACGTGAATTACCTGGCTTTTCGAAAGACTCTTAAGCGAAATATCGTTAAGATTTACCTTTCTCACAATTGCCTCTTTATATCTTTCGGAGTATACCGATTCCAAAATAGAGTAGCTTCCTCTGAAATCATAGCCGCCGTAGGAGGGTGCGCTTTTATCGAATTCTCCCGCAAATCCGTTTTCGGGCGCCAC
>CAZRUB010000091.1:0-5906 GCA_964603185.1 uncultured Ruminococcus sp. | reverse complement strand
AGCCTCCTGCTCGGATTTGATTGCCTCGATTTCAGCCTTTTGGGAGGCGATGACCTCACGTGCGGCTTTTCGTTCGGAGAGAACCTTGGTGTCATAAGCCAAAAGTTGTCGCATGATTTCAAGGTTTGATAAAAATTCCGAAAAGCTGCCTGAGGAAAATAAAATTTCGATATAAGTCGTCGAACCGTTTTCGTACATAACACGCGCCCGCGTTTTGAACGAGTCAAACTGACGCGTACATGCTTCTTCGGCGGCGCTGAGCTCACGTTCCTTTTCGGAAAGCTTAAGCTTTGTCGAATCGATTTCGGCGGAAACAACCGCTATTTTATTGTTTAACTCTGCAATTTCGGCGTCGATTGCCTGTTTATCCGTTTCTGCGTTTTTTTTCTGCGATTGGATTTGAGCAAGTTGTTGCTCTGCGGCTTTCTTTTGATTTTTTGCTTCGGTCAACTGTTGACTTAGGGTTTGGGCGTTGACCGGGAACACAGAAGCGATAAAGGTTATGATGAACACAATTGCCAAAAGCAAGGCGGCGACCGACATTAAAAGTTTGCGCTTTTTCATGTTAACCTCATTTATACCTTAAGATGACGTGTGGTTGAAAATGTGCTTGCAAGCCCTCCCATTAAGCAGCCGAAAAGAATAACGAGAACTATAAGCAGGCCGGATACCGAAGAAGGAGAGCACAACTCGATAAGCGAAAATGATTCGGTAACGGAATTGTAAAAGGGCGTATAGCCGGCAAAGGAAACGCCGAGCGCAAGAAGTGAGCCGAGAAAGCCAATAAATATGCCTTCTATTATAAACGGCCAACGAATGAACCAGTTTGTGGCACCCACAAATTTCATTATGTGTATTTCGTTTGCACGCGATGCAACCGAAAGCTTTATTGTATTGGAGATGATAAAAAGCGAAACTATCATCAAAATAAGCATTATGATAAAGCTTGCGTTTTGAACATAGCCGGTAACACTGATAACTCGATCAACCGTATCCTGGTGATTTTTAACCTCCGCAACGCCGGGAATGAGAGAAACCTCCTCTGCCGTTTCGCGCGAAAGATTAAGGTCGGAAAGACTGATTTTAACACTGTTTCTTAAGAAATCCTCGCCTTTAAGACCGTCCAACGCGGAAGAATCTCCCCCGAGGCGTTCCGCATAATTCAGAAAAGCATCCTCCTTGCTCTCAAACTTGGTGGAAGCAACATTGCTGATTTTCTTTATTTCGCCTTCTATGGCCCTTGCAGCATCGCCGTCAATTGTTATATCTATGTATGCTTGTATTTCGCATTGGGACTTAACTTGATCGCTTATATAATTTATATTCGTCGTGAACAATAAAAATACGCTGAACAAAAAAAGGCAGCAAGCTATGGTAAGCACGGAGGAAACCGTCATAAGGCGGTTGTTTGCCATACTTAAAAAAGCCGATTTGGTATAATATCTGGAATTAGTCATCAAGGTTATACAAGCCTCCCTCTTCATCGCGAACAAGCTTACCCTTATGTATTGTCAAAAGGCGCTTGGGACGGGCGTTAACTATATCCGCCGCATGTGTTGCCATTACAACGGTGGTGCCGCTTCGGTTTATGGCTTCAAGCGTATCCATAATATCCATTGCAACCACCTTATCGAGATTTCCCGTCGGTTCGTCCGCAAGGATAACTGTGGGACGGTTGACCAGCGCACGCGCAATGGAAACTCGCTGCTGTTCTCCGCCTGACAGCTCGGAAATATCGCAGCGTGCCTTATTCGAAAGCCTTACCTGGTCAAGAACCTCCGGAACGCGCTTTCTTATAAGACGGTTGCTTGCACCGACAACCTGCATGGCAAAGGCAACATTGTTATAAACGGTTGTTTTGGGGAGAAGCTTAAAATCCTGATATACCATGCCCAAGCTTCTTCTTAAATAAGGGATTTCCTTTCCGGAAAGGCCGGAGATTTCGACACTGTCCACAAAAATCTGCCCTGAGGTGAGGTTTTCCTCACGCATCAAAAGCTTCATTATGGAGGATTTACCGGCACCGCTTTTTCCGGTAAGATATACAAAATCACCCTTGTTGATTTTAAATGAAACATTGTCGAGAGCCTTTGTACCGTTGGGATACACGAGCGAAACATCTACAAATTCTATCAAAATTAAGCACCTCAGATTTTGTTGGGATTGGAGTCCAAATATTTTTTTACCATCATGGCAACTCTGAATACGATGGCATCGTCAAACACACGCAAGTCAAGACCGGTAAGCTTTTGCACCTTGTCAAGACGATATACGAGCGTGTTTCTGTGCACATAAAGCTGGCGGCTTGTTTCCGAAACATTAAGATTTTTCTCAAAGAATTTTTGGATGGTCAAAATTGTTTCGTTATCAAGCGAATCTATAGACTCTTTTTTGAACACCTCATCCAAAAACAATTTGCAAAGCGTTGTCGGAAGCTGATATATAAGGCGGCCGATACCCAGATTATTATAGCTTATTATGGATTTATCCGTATCCAGCACCTTTCCGACCTCAAGGGCAACGTGCGATTCACGATAGCTTTTTGCCAAGTCCTTCATATCCGAAATTATCGTTCCTATTCCGATGTAGGCGTTTAACATAAGCTCGGAATTAATGGTATCGAGAAGCGACTTTGCGATTTTGTGGATATCCTTTTCGGTAATCCCGGGCTTAACCTCTTTAACAACGGCGATGTCCTTTTCGTCGATGCGAATGACAAAATCCTTTTCCTTGTCGGGGAAAATATTCGCAAGCATATCGGCAGCGGTTTGCTCATAGTCGTTGGATATGCGCACTGTCATAACAACCCTGGAAGCATCGGTCGGTATATGCAATTCATGGGATTTTCCGTTAATATCACCGGGGAGGATATTGTCAAGGAGCACGTTTTTGATGAAATTGATTTTATCGAATTTCTCATCGTAAAACTGCTTTATGCTGAGTATTGACACGGAAAGAATGCTGACATCCTTTTTGGCATCCTCATCCTCGCCCTCCACAAAGGCGATAAAGTCGGTCTTGCCGCGAACTCCGCCTCCGATAAAGGTGTAGCCTGCGGCGGTATATACCTTACCGGGCTCACCGCACTGATGCGTAACCTCGTCCAAAATATCCTCGATAGCGCTCATATCGTTAAAGGAGCGAATGGTGTCATTGTCCAATATAACACCGACAGGACGACCGAAGGCTTCCTTAAGCTGATAAATTACGCTTTGAAAAAATTTATTTGACATTAATAAATCTCTCCTTTTTTAAACTCTGTCAAATACTATTGTAATATCTTTTTGTCAATTTTGCAAGAAAAATCTTTGATTTTTTTGTAAATTTTTAAAAAATAATTATTTTTTGATTCAATATGTGGCAAAAAGAGGAAAATGTCATAAAATGTCTAATGTCAAAGGGTATTTTACAGAAGGGAGTGGGAGAATGCTTGTTGTTTTATCCTCCGCAACCTCTGCCGAACGGCTTAAAAAGCTTTTGCAACGCTACAGAATCAGTTCTGAGGTTGTGCAGACACCGAAAAGCATTTCGGTCGGCGGCTGCGGATATTCGCTTAAAATATCGGAAGCGCACGAGGATATTGTAATCGGTAAAGCGAAGGAGCTTCACATTGCTGTTAAGGGCGTTTATAATGAGGAAGGCAAAAGAAACGAACGTGCCTACAGGAAAAAGGGGTGATTTTTTGATATATCTTGACAATGCGGCGACAAGCTTTATAAAGCCGAAAAGTGTTTACGAAGCTGTTCTTGCGGCAATGAAAAGCTCGGCAAGTCCCGGCAGGGGCGGTTATCGCGAAGCGGTTAAGGCCTCCGAGACGCTTTATTCGGCCAGGGAGACAATCGCTAAAATCATTAATGCTCCGTCACCCGAAAGTATTGCCTTCACATGCAATGCGACAACGGCGATAAATACCGCGCTTAAGGGCTTGATAAAGGGAAACGATACGCTTGCGATATCATCGATGGAGCATAATGCGGTTGCAAGACCCGCAACCAAGCTTGCCGATGCGGGAGCAGGGCTTATTATGATAAAGGCCGATGAAAAGGGGCGTGTAACGCCCGAGGCAGCGGAAAGGGCACTTGACGGAAAAAATGTCAAAATGCTTTGCGTGATACATGCTTCAAATGTTACCGGTACGTTGAACGATATCGAAGGTATAGGAAAAATCGCGAAGAAGCACAATGCGTTATTCATGGTTGATGCGGCGCAGAGCATAGGTTGTGTCCCGATAGATGTTGTACGGTGCGGTATTGATATTCTCGCGTTCCCCGGACATAAGGGGCTTTTGGGGCCGCAGGGAACGGGCGGACTTTATATAAGGGAAGGTATAATGCCCGATACTCTCACGGAAGGGGGGACGGGAAGCCTGTCGGAGTCGCTCTATCAGCCGGATTTTCTGCCGGACAGATTCGAAGCGGGAACTCAGAATGTTCCCGGCATAGCCGGCCTGTTTGCCGGAGCGGAGTATGTTCTTAAAGCAACGGATACGGCAATCGGCAAAAAGGAAAGATATCTTGCCAAAATTCTTGCCGAGGATTTGTCCGTAATAAAGGGAGTGAAAATTTACGGAGAGCCGGGAAGCGAAAAATCCGTCGGCGTGGTTTCGGTTACGGCACCGATGGGCGGTGTGGAGCTTGCGGATATGCTGTCAAGGAATTTCGGGATAGCGGTACGTGCAGGGCTTCATTGCGCTCCCTTGGCACACAAAACAATCGGAACGACAGAAAGCGGAACCGTTCGCTTTTCGCCCGGTGTGTTTACAACGCGTGAGCAGATAAAATATACGGCGTCTGCGGTTTCGAAGTGCTTGGTTAATTAAGCTGAACCAAAAAAAGCGCTCGAACGCCTTGTCCTTTCGGACGGCATACGTTCGAGCGCGGTGCTTTATTCTCCTTCACCTAACTGATGTCAAGCATCTCCATATAGTCGGAGCCGTTGTCCGCAATATATTCCTTACGTCCGGCAAGATTATCTCCGAGCAAAAGCTCAAACATTTCCGCGGTTTTTTGAGCATCCTCGGGCATAACCTTTATAAGCCTTCTCGATTCGGGACACATCGTCGTAAGCCACATCATATCGGCTTCGTTTTCACCGAGTCCCTTGGAGCGCTGAATGGTGTATTTGATTTCGCTTGCGTCCAGAGGAGCAAGGATTTCGGCTTTTTCGCGTTCATCATATGCGAAAAACGTGCGCGGCTTTTTCTCCTTTGTGTTAATTTCGAAAAGCGGTGTTTCCGCGATAAAAACCTTTCCGTTTTCGATAAGCGAGGGCGTGAGCGTGTAAAGCATCGTGAGCACAAGGGTTCTGATCTGAAAACCGTCCACGTCGGCATCGGTGCAAATTATAATTTTACTGTAGTTTAATGCGTTTATGTCAAAATCGGAGAATTCCTTGTTAAGCTTGGTTTTTGCTTCTATTCCGCAGCCCATTATCCTTATGAGATCCAAAATAATGTCGCTTTTAAATATTTTCGCGTAGTCCGCCTTCAAGCAGTTTAATATCTTTCCGCGGATAGGCATTATGGCCTGGAATTCGGCGTCTCGGCTCATCTTACATGAGCCTGCCGCGGAGTCGCCCTCCACTATAAAAAGCTCACGCCTGTTTACGTCTTTGGTTCTGCAATCGATGAACTTCTTGACCTTGTTGGTAACATCGAGCGTGGAGGAGATTTTTTTGCTTACAAGATTAACTCTTGTTCGTTCGGCGGTTTCGCGGCTTCTTTTGTTGATCAAAACACGGTCGGCTATGAGGTCGGCTTCCTTTTTGTTTTCGATGAAATAAACCTCTAAATTGTGCTTAAGGAAATCGGTGAGAGCTTCCTTTATAAAGGGGTTGTTAACCGCCTTTTTCGTTTGGTGCTCATAGCTTACGAGAGTGGAAAATGAGTTTATGATTAAAATTAAGCA
>CAZRUB010000090.1:0-5986 GCA_964603185.1 uncultured Ruminococcus sp. | reverse complement strand
CCAGAAAAGCAGTCCAAATGCTTCCATTTACAAAAAATACGAAACGGTGCTTACCGATGTGAAGGCGGTAAGCAAGAAGTATAAATATACCTTTTCGGGACTTTCTGTTCCCGAAAGAGTGGACGAGGACGGAAAAGAGTATGTGATGGGGGATTATGTCAGGTATTCGGCGCGAATCACAAAAAAGGTGCCGAATTTGAAGGCGGCCTTTGTTCACGATAACAGGCTTTGGGGCTTTGAGGATTCGAAAATTCATGCGTCGGCGCTGGGTGATCCGACTGTTTTCGGAGCATATACACTTTCGGCCTCATCCGCTTGGACTCTTGCCTCCGTTTCCGAGGGAGGCTTTACGGGAGCCTGCTCCTTTGCCGGTTATCCGACCTTTTTCAAGGAAAACATGATTATCAGAATATCCGGCGATTACCCGGAGGAATATACAACCTTTGAAACGAGAAATGTTCCGGGCGTTAAAAAAGGCTGCAATAAAAGCCTTGCGGCTTCCGGTGAAAGCTTATTCTATGTTTCGGACAGGGGGATATGCCGATACGGCGGAGCGTTCCCGCGGATAGTGTCGGAGGAGCTGGGAAAAAAGGTTTTTTCGGATGTTTTTGCGGGAGCGGACGGGGAAAATGTTTATTTTTCAACGGACGGGGCGCTTTACTGTTATGACGTTCGGCGCGAAATGTGGATTTGCTTCGGCGAGGGGTCATACAGCTTTTTTGCAAACGACGGAGGCTTCCTTTATGCTTTTTCGGAGGATGAAGGAAAAATATATGAGCTTTCCGGAAATGCGGGGCTTATGTCCGAGCAGGGAGCTGTCCTTTCGGAGGCGGAGCTTAACCCGATTTACTTGGGCACGCTCAACAAGAAAATTACGGGACGCATTGCCGTAAGCCTTGACACGGAGGAAAATGCGAGGGTTGAGCTTTACATAAAATATGACAAGGGAGAATTCGAAAGGCTGTGGAGCACCGAAAAAAGCGGGGTATATCACATACCGGTGAAGCTTCGAAGGTGCGAATGCTTTGCACTTAAGGTAAAGGGCAGGGGAGGCTGGCACCTTAAAGCCGTCGAAAACATTTATTCCGGAGGTACGAGAATTTAAATGGAGATAAGGGGGAGAAACAATGGGAAGATATGATAAATATAAAAATATGCGTGAAGCGGTTTCGGCACGCGACGATGAAATAAGAAAAAATCAGGAGGCGTGGAAAAGGGCGGACGCCGTAGGCGACGAGGAAGGAAAGCGCCTGGCACATGAGGCGCAGAAGGCGCACCTAAAGGAGTTTGACGAATACGCCGGAGGGACAAGTAGCTATAACGAAAATACCGGTGTATGGAGGCTTTCCGACGGCAGAAGAACGGACACGGAGGGGGTGTCGGGAAACAGCATCTACAACAGATATTACAACGGTGCCGCGTCGAGCGCGGCAAAGGAGTACGAGGAGGCGGAAAATGCCTACAAAAGCAACACGTTTTCTTACAATCCGCAAAAGGATGCATCCTACGCCGCATACAAAAAGGAATATGAAAGGCTGGGACGGGAGGCTATGGACGATACGATTGCGCGCGCGGCGGCAATGACAGGCGGCGCGGCGTCCAGCTATGCGGTTTCCGCCGGAAGTGCGGCGTATGCAAGATATATGGATGAGCTTTCGGATAAAATACCCTCGCTTAGGGAATTGGCCTATGAAAAATATTCCGATGAGCAGGACAAATATCTTAAAATGATGAATATTGCCGAAAAAAAGATGAAGCGTGAGGAGGATGAATACAGAAAAAACCGCGCCGCTTACACCGAATACGAAAATGAACAAGCGGCCGCCGAAAATGCGGAGAAATCGGAGCGGGCCGCATTTGACGCCGCGCTTATAAAGGCGCAGACGGAGGGCTTCGGCAGCCTTACGAAGGACGAGCGCACCACAATTTACAAAAAGGGTGCCTATTACGACCCCTCCGATAACACGATTGTTACGGACGGCGGTGCGCGGTATGCCGCGGCCGAGGAAAACGAGGGTAATGAGGACACCGGAGTTTCGGCGGCGCTTATTAAGTTTAAGTATAAGGGCACGGGCATCGGCGCGCTCTCGGATGCGGACATAAGGGCACTGCTTACGGCGGGCTACACCTATAACGGAGCGGGATGGATTTCAAGCTCGGGCGAGGTTATCATGCCGGAGGCGGTAGGCTCATCGTCGACGACATCGAAGGCAAAAGCATCATCGGCGCCGACGGCAAAGACATCCTCGGATAAGGAGCAAGGTGGCGATTCGGAATATAAAACCGCGGAGGAGATTCGGAAAGAAAACGGAACCGTTAATATAGGCGGTGTCGAATTTACCAAAAGAAAGAAAAGCACAAGGAACACAGTATGAAAAGAAGCTTCAGGATAACAAAAAAGCAAAGCGAGTTTATAGCCGCCGAGGCGGACGATGTGCTTTACGGAGGAGCGGCGGGCGGAGGCAAAACCTACGCGCAAATTATGGATGCGTTCATAAAGGCGGTAAAGTATCCCGGAATAAAGCAGATAATTTTCAGAAATTCGTATCCGGAGCTTAACCGCTCGGTAATATTAAATGCGCTGGCGGTTATTCCAAAGGAGCTTTACACATATTCCGGCACCGAGCACCGTATGAGGTTTTACAATTCGTCGCAAATAGAGTTCGGATATTTGGCGGCGGATTCGGATGTTTCGAACTATCAATCCGCGGAGTATGATATTATTCGCTTTGACGAGCTGACGCATTTTTCGGAATATCAGTACAGGTATATGCGCTCGCGACTGCGCGGAGCCAATAAGCATCCGAAGCAGATAAAATCAAGCACGAATCCGGGAAGCCGCGGCCATGCGTGGGTCAAGGAAATGTTTATTTCCAAGGGCGAGCCGGGCAAGGTGTTTTCGGACGGAGAAATGACGAGGATTTTCATTCCCGCGCGGGTGACCGACAATTTGTTTCTGACGGATGCCGATCCCGGCTATATCAAACGGCTTGAAACCTTGCCCGAAAACGAAAAGCGTGCGCTTTTGTACGGCGAATGGGATATTTTTGAGGGGCAGTTCTTTCCGGAATTCAAAAACGACCCGGCGCACTACAAGGACAGAATGTTCACACATGTTATCGAGCCCTTTTATCCGCCGAAGGAATGGCGTATATACCGTTCGTTCGATTTCGGATATGCAAGGCCGTACTCGGCGGCATGGTGGGCATATGACTATGACGGAAGGCTTTACCGTATACTTGAGCTTTACGGTTGTGCGCGCGATTCAACGGGCCGCGATATGCCGAATGTGGGTGTGAAGCAAACGCCTGAGGAGATTTTTGCGCGAATTTCGGAAACCGAAAGAACGCATCCCTATCTTAAAAACCGAAAAATCCTGGGCGTGGCCGACCCTTCCATATGGGATAAAAGCAGGGGGATTTCCGTAGCGGAGGTTGCCGAAAAGCACGGAATATATTTCGAAAAGGGCGATAACACGCGGCGCGCGGGATGGATGCAGGTGCATTACAGATTAAGCTTTGATGAGCGGGGGATACCGATGATGTATGTTTTTTCGGGGTGCAGGAGCTTTATAAGGACTTTTCCTTCGCTTGTGTTTTCCGGCACCGACCCGGAGGATTTGGATACGGACGGAGAGGACCATATAGCGGACGAGGTGCGCTATATGTGCATGGCAAGACCCATTGCTCCGAAGGCGGAGAAGCCGCCGGTCAAAAAGGAGTATGACCCGCTGGATGACGGCCGACCCTACGGATTTTATCTTATATAACTGCCCCATAGGGACTTTTGAATAAATATGGTTTGATGTAAAATGTTGGTTGAAAGGAGAACGAGCATGAAAAAAATCAATTTACAGCTTTTCGCGGAGGGTGCCGAGGGAGTCGAAGCTTTTACCTCGGCGGAAAATGAGGAGGGGGCGGGGGAGCCCGCCGAAAGCAAAAACACGGAAAACACGGCCGTGCAAAAAAACGAATGCGACGAAAGGGCAAGCGAAGCTTATTTATGTGAGGAAAAATCCTCGGGAGCTTCAGAGGAGCGGGGGGCCGTGCAAAAAAACGATAAGCACGGCCGATTGGAGGCATTACTTTATGCCGCAAGAGAAAATACCGTGGAAAAGCAATACAAGGCCTGGCAATCCGAGGCGGAGGCGCTCAGAAAAGAGTATCCGGATTTCGATCTTTCCCGGGAGATGGAAAATCCGACCTTCAGAAGCGGCCTAAGACTCGGTATGGATATGAAAGCGTTATACTGCGCCATTCATTTTGACACTGTTTCAAAAGAAATTGCCGCATCGGCGGCTGAAGCGGCGGCGGAGGGCATAAGACAAAGCCTATCGCGGCCGCGGGAGGTCGGCAGCAGGGGACCGCGCGCCGTAAGGAGCGTTGCCGACGTTGCGTCGCTGACCGATGCGGATATGGAGAAAATAGTTTCAAGAATCGCAAGAGGCGACAGAATTTCGTTTTCGTAGAAGGCAAGTGTTCGGCCAACGGGAATCGAGGGATCAGAGCTTTGATTTTTGCCCGATTGATATGTCCCGTTAAGGCCGATCGCGGCCGGGGAAAAATAATAAAAAAGGAGAGAAAAATATGGATTTCAATTTACAACTTTTCGCGGAGGGCGAAACGGTAAACAAAACAACATCGAACGCGGAGAACAACAATTTATCCGCGGAAAACAAAACCTTTTATGACAAGCAGCTTATCCGCCTTGCGGGCTCCAAGCTTGTGTTCTCCAAATTCGGACAGAAAAGGGATATTCCGAAAAACGGAGGAAAAACAATAGAGTTCAGGCAGTTTTCGCCGCTCCCCAAGGTGATGACCCCCTTGGAGGAAGGCGTAACCCCCGACGGTCAGGCGCTTAACGTAACCGGAAAAAACGCGACTCTTCGCCAGTACGGCGGATATGTCACCGTTACGGATATGCTGGACCTTACCGCAATTGACAAGGTTGTGCTTGAGGCGGTTGAAATCGTCGGCAATCAGGCGGGAAAGACCTTGGACAGCGTTGTGAGAAATGTGCTTATGGCAGGTACGAACGTTCAGTATGCCGACGGCAGTGTGGACGACAGAGCATTGCTTACGGGAGGCGAGAATGACGGCAATCACTACTTAAGCGTGGATGCTCTTGAAAAAGCGGTTACCACCCTTAAGAAGCAGAACGCGGAGCCCATGGAGGACGGATACTTCGTGGCGATAGTGCATCCCTCCGCGGCGTATGACCTTATGCGCGATCCCAAGTGGGCGGAATATAACAAATATACCGCACAGAATGCGGAAAAGCTGATGAAGGGTGAAATCGGCTGCATTGCCGGCTGCCGCATCATAGAAACGACGGAGGCAAAGATTTGGAAGGGTGCCGAGGGCGGTAAAAACGGAAGAGCTGTTTACGCAACGCTCGTTTTGGGAAAGAACGCTTACGGCGTGACAGAGCTTACGGGCGGCGGCCTTCGCACGATCATAAAGCAGCTCGGCTCCGCGGGAACAAGCGACCCGTTGGATCAGCGCTCCACCGTTGGCTGGAAGGCGGCGCAGACGGCGGAAATATTGGTGGATCAGTATATGGTGAGAATTGAAACCGCATCCAGCTATAACGATGACGAAAATTAAAGGTCGAAGGAAAAAAGGGGGAGAGTTAAAAATATGAGTGAGAATAAAAAAACAAACGTGCGGGACGAGCTTACCGAAATTTATCTTATGAAGGATAACGATCGCTACAAGGGGGATGTGTTCGTGTGCGTTAACGGCGTCGGAATGATGGTGCCGAGAGGGGAGCACGTGAAAATCAAAAAGAAATACGCCGATGTCATCAAAAGGTCTATGGAGGCGGCGAATGCCGCGGCAAGCTATTCCGAAAGCCTTTCCGAGGATATGGAATAAAAAGCATGGTTCACAGGGCAA
The DNA here is from genome assembly GCA_964603185.1 of uncultured Ruminococcus sp. Taxonomy (GTDB): domain Bacteria; phylum Bacillota; class Clostridia; order CAKSNL01; family HGM11501; genus HGM11501. The sequence continues at coordinate 89 of CAZRUB010000090.1, read as the reverse complement.
AATACCTCCCGCGGCTTAGCCGCGGGAGGTATTTTTCTTAGTGTAAAATAATAATTGGCAAAAGAAAGAGGATTCAAGTAAAAAAAAGT
>CAZRUB010000089.1:0-6011 GCA_964603185.1 uncultured Ruminococcus sp. | reverse complement strand
CGCTCACGTTCGTTGCCGAGGCGGAAGAAAAAGTGGACAGATACGAGGACAAGATAAGCAGCTATCTTGTAAAGCTTTCCGAAAAAAACCTTGCGGCAAAGGACTCGCGTGAGGTTTCGAAGCTTCTTCACTGTATCGGCGACATCGAAAGAATTTCCGACCACGCGGTCAATATCTGTGAAACGGCAACGGAAATCCACGATAAAAAAATCGAATTTTCCAAGGAAGCGCTTCACGATATTTCGGTTATTTCCGCGGCAACAAGCGAAATTTTAACCCTTGCCATAAAGGCGCTCACCGAAAACGACCTATCCTTTGCCAAGGAGGTTGAGCCGTTGGAGCAGGTTATTGACAACCTTAAAAGAAAAATCAAGTCAAACCACATCAAGCGCCTTCGTGACGGCGGATGTACGGTTGAGCTCGGCTTTATTTTATCCGACCTTTTGACGAATTACGAAAGAATTTCCGACCATTGCTCGAACATCGCCGTTTGTCTTCTGGAAACGGCGAACGGAAGCTTCGAAACGCACGAATATTTAAATCACGTGAAATCCGACGGAGAAAACGAATTTTACGAGCAGTATGAGGCGTACAAAAAGAAATATTCATTATAAGCGTTATAAGCGTTTCTTAAAAATAATAAAATAATTGCAACCTTTCCCGCATTTTTAAAGTATTATATATGAAGGGAGGAAAATCCTATGCAGAAAACTGTCGGCGCCGACGGAGTAAAGCATGAAATGACAGATAAATATTTTGACACCGTATACAGATTGGCTTTGTCCAGAACGAAGGACAAGGAGCATGCCGAGGACGTGACGCAGGACGTGTTTTTGCGTTTTTTGAAGACTGATACCGATTTTGAATCGGAGGAACATGTTAAAGCGTGGTTAATCCGCGTAACGATCAATTGCTCCAACAGTCTTTTCACATCGTCGTGGTACAAAAACACTGCGCCGCTTACGGAGGACATTAAATTCGAAACCGAAGAAAAGGGCGACGTATACTACGCTGTTATGGATTTGCCCGTCAAGTACCGTACCGTTATACATCTTTTCTATTACGAGGACATGTCGATTTCCGACATTTCATCCGTGATGAAGACGAAGGAGTCGACTGTTAAAAGTCAGCTTCACAGAGGGCGGGAAATGCTTAAAAATGCTTTGAAAGGAGGGGTTCAATATGAATTTTAAGGACATATACAAAGAAGCAAACGATGAAATCAAGGGAAATCGTGAAATTTTAAACCGCCCCGTCAAAAAGAAGAATACATATAAAAGCACATCGAAAATTATATACGCCTTCGGCTCGGCGGCTGCGGCGGCAATACTTCTTTTCGGTGTGGTGCATATTCCCGATTTTCATGAGAAGGCAATTGACGAAAGGGTGCAAAGCGAGGATATACCGACCTTGTCAAGCTTAAATACAGAAGCTATCGACGAGGAAAAAGCGACGAAAGCCTACGGGGGAGAAGCTTCTTTCTCGGAAATCGACGCAAAAGAAACCGAAAAGGTCAAAAAAAGCACACCCACAACTCCGAAGTCCGAAAGCACATACGGCGAAAATCCGACGGTGCGGGAAAACTCCGCCGAAGCGGGCAATGAATCGCCCGCCGCGGTAAGTGAGGATTATGCTCCCGCGGCTCTTTCACTTGACGAAGCGGATATTGAGAATGGAAATTCGGGTGCGGAAGGCACCGAAAAAGATGGCGACAATACCGATGTTGGCACGGCGTCGCTTCGTACCTCGGGGTCGGGAACGGCGTCTTTGGAACGAAAGTCGCTTTCGAGGGAGGAATTTTTCGAGCTTTCGGGGTTAAACGAGGAAAACCTTTCGTTAAACGGCTTTGAAGTGTTTTTTTCCGGTGAGGCGGAGGGAATGTATTCACCGTCGGGCGAAGCCTATTTCTACAGTGCAACATTTTATCTCTCCTCCGAAAATTCGCACATGAGCGTCACGGTTTCAAAAAGCGACGGTGTAAAATCCGAAAGCATCGATATCTACGGGGATGAGGTTTACGCCTCGGCGGATAATGAAACGTTAAGCGTATACATTTCGGCGCTGAACGTGCCCTCGGATACTGTATCGGAATATCTTAAAAGCATCATAGGATAGGAGGAATTTTTATGAAAAGGATATCGGCATTGGTTTTGGTATTATCGTTTCTTTTAACTATTGTGGTTTTTGCGGAGCAGACTGACAAAACCGAGGAGGTTTTGTTAAGCGTTAAGTCGCGGATAGATGGCACCGACGAGCTTGATATGTTTGAGAGCAGTGTTGAAAAAAATTCCGACGGAACAACGCTTTACGCATTTTATTGGTCGTCCTCCGAAACGGGAGAGTTCATTAATGCTGCCGTAACGGAAAGCGGCATAATAACTTATTATTACAAAAGCAGTGACAAAAATTATTCGACAGGCGGCAAAAAAACAATGAACAAGCCGAGCGCGGACGAGCTTATTCCCAAGGTACAGGAGCTTGTGGATAAATTAAATCCGGAGCTTAAGGGAAGCATATTTGTGGAAAGAAGAGAGGGCTGCGAAAGCCTTTCGCGCTCCGATATGTCTTATAAGATCGTAAGACGGGAAAACGGTGTCATCGTTTCGGGGGATACCGGTTATGTGAGGGTGGATTTTTCGGCGTCTTCCATTAAAAACTTCAACATAAACTACACCGAGAATTTAAGCTTTGACAGCCCCGACGGCGCTGTCGGCACGGAAAATGCGAAGGCGGAGTATACAAAAAGGATAGGGGCGGAGCTTTCCTACAGGCTTGATTACGAAAACAGAAAAAAGACGGCTTATCTTACATATTCTCCGTTACGGAATAACGAGTATATCGACGCTTTAACCGGGGAAGCGGTTAAACCCGAAATCTACAGTGTCGACGAATATTTCGCCAAGGATGAGGCGTCCGCGGAGAACGGAGCGGTTTATGCTACGGGCAGTGCAGATAATCGAAAGCTTTCTCAAGCGGAATTAACGGAAATGGTTAAGCTTGCTTCTCTCATATCCGAGGATGAGGCGAGAAGCGCTTTGTTGAAAACCGGGCTTATCACGCTTCCGGAGAATGTTCGCGAAAGCATTTCGTTAAACAGAGATTATTACCTTGAGGACAGATATTACTATACCTTTTCGTTTAGCGCGGACGATTTTTACGCATCGGCAAAAATTTCGGCGAATGACGGCGTTGTTTTAATGCTCAGAATTAATTCTTACTCGGAAAACGGCAAGAAATCGAAGCTTTCCGAAAAAGAGCTTTCGGCCGCGGCGGAAAAGACAATGAATATTTTGGCACCGGGAAAAACGGACGACGGCGGTGAATTTAAGCTTGAAAGCTCCGAAAGCCCCGCAGAGTTTTATTGGACGGGTTATAAAAACGGAATTAAAACCTATTTTAACAACATAACGCTCAGACTGGATGAGGAAACGGGAGGCGTTTCGTATTACAAGATCAACGAAGAGCTTGTTGATTATCCCTCGGCCGACAATATAATGTCATCCGAAAAGGCGGCGGAATGCATTTTCGCTTCCACGGATTACTCGCTCACGTATATTATAACCGAGGGCGAGGAAAAGCAGACTCCGAAAACCGCTTTGGTTTACGCACTTTCGGATAATTATGTTGAAATTGACCCGGTAACAGGTGCGTGCAAAAATGACTTAGGGGGTAATTCGATAACAGACTATCGCGATATTTCGGGACATTGGTCGGAAAACGCTGTTAAAACCCTTGCTCGTTTCGGAATAGGCTTTTCGGGCGGCGAATTTAAGCCGGACACTTCCATAACCGAAGAGGAATTTATTTCGCTTGTTACCGCCGCGGTTTGCGATGCGGCACCGATATGTATCGATGCGGAGGAAGGCTCATACACCGAAGCTACCGCTCTTTCGCGCGGTGTGTTAAAGGAAGGCGAGGAGGTTCGGGCCAATCCCATCACAAGAATAAAGGCCGCGCTCTATTTTGCGAGGGCCTTGGGCTACGGCGATATTGCCGAGCTTGACGGTATTTTCAAAACCGAATTTTCGGATGTGACGGAAAGCACCGGCGCCGCGGCAATTTTATCCGCACTCGGTGTAATGAAGGGAACCGGAGAGGGCGCGTTTTCCCCGAACGGAGCGTTAACACGCGCTACCGCCGCAACCATGATTTATAACTATTACACAAGATAATTTAGTTACAAAACAACCCGTCGACCTTTCGGTCGACGGGTTGTTTTCGTTTAATCCGTGAAGGGGCCTCCGTTGAGCGGGAATGCTTCGCAATTGACAAACCCCTCCTCTGTCGGCGCAAACGAATAGGTAGCTTCACCCTCGTAATATATTTTTTCGTCATCGGAAAGGCAGGCTAAAACTGCTTCAAGCTTCGGCGTGTTTTCGGGCTGATGTGCACCGCCGAAGCTGTTGGGAAGCATGGCAACAGGTGCGTTTATCCAACCGTAGAGCGTGTCCAAATAATTAAAGCAGTGGTGCGATACCTGCACCATGTCGGATTTCCAAAGCTCGGGAGAAGAATGCTCAGCTATAAATTTTTCGCTTTCGATATTCGTATCGCCGAGCCACATCACGGTTTTACCCGAAAGCTCCATTTTAAGAACCGTCGATGTGCAGTTAAAATCGATGAACGGGAAAACAGACGGGGCCGAAGCTTCAACCGCATCCTCATGCGCAAACAAAACCTCAAAGCTTGCGTTACCGAGCTCAATTTTCTGACCTGTGTGCAGTCTTAAGCATTCCGCCTTCGGGCAGTAGGCTTTAAGAGCCTTCTTAAGCTCAAACACCTCGGTGCTGTAGTAGGTCGGAGCAACCTGATATGAAGCAAAGCCGTGCATTATTCTCTGAACCTCAAGGTTTTCCGAATATTTTTCCAAGAGCCTTAGGCAGCCGTCGGTATGGTCGGAGTGAGCATGCGTAAAATACCATGCCGCGATTTTTATTTTTTCTCCCTCTGCCGTGCAGGTGATTCTTCGCAAAAATGCCATAAGCGCGTCGATTGACTCTTCTCGCCATTGGCGGCGCTCGCCGCCGTCAATCATTATAAGACGGTTGTCGGAAAGCCGAATTATGTAAAGCATGCCACAATTCACGGTTGTTTCCGTGCAGTTGTTATCGGGATCATAATAAAGACCGTACTGATATATTACACTTTTTCCCGTTCCCGCGGACGGACTGTTGAATTTTTTTAGGGGCGTTACGTTTTTATCTTCGCAAACCCTTATTTCGTTTCTTTTTGAAAAATAGGCTACGTGATAGCATTTTTCATTCATAGAGAAAGCAAAAAAGCGGTCATCGTTCACGAAATTTGAAAAGACGTCGGAAATTCCGCATTTTTCGAGCTTTTTTGTATAATCGTAAAAATCCCTTTCGGACACGTTGCAAATTATTTTCATGTAAGCGTCCTCATCCGTATGCGAATTATAATCGTCGGCAAGCATCGGCCCCATGCAAAATGCTCCGTCAACCGCATTTCCCGAGTCGGGCATTTCAATATTAATAAAATTCTCGGAAAAATCCATATTTTACCCCCTGATATACTTTTTTATTTATTATACACCCGATGGCATTTTTGTCAAGCCTCGCGATAATTCAAGCCTGTCGCTCCAAGAAATATCGCAAAATCAATAATTGATTATTGACTTTGCTTTAATGCTTATGTATAATATTTCAGAAAACTTTTTTACGGGTGTAATAATTTTTTATGTTAGGTGAAATCATAAGCTATATATTACTTTTGATGGAGGAAATTTATGCCCGAAAAAAAGATGACAATGGACGGAAACAGTGCCGCGGCGTGGGTAGCGTATGCTTTCACGGAAATCGCGGCGGTTTATCCGATAACCCCGTCCTCCGCTATGGCGGAGCTTACCGACCGATGGTCGAAGGAAAAAAGAAAAAACATTTTCGGACACCCGGTTAAGGTTTTGCAAATGCAGTCGGAGGCAGGTGCGATAGGAGCGGTACACGGCTCGCTTCTGGCAGGGGCGCTTGCAACAACATACACCGCTTCGCAGG
>CAZRUB010000088.1:0-6113 GCA_964603185.1 uncultured Ruminococcus sp. | reverse complement strand
AGAAAACCGCCTTCAAGATAACGAGGGTCGGTCAGCTTGTGGCCAAAGAAGCGTCGGAGCGATTGGGTGCCACCTTCGGAATTGTTGATTTATCGCTTGCTCCCACACCGGCAGTCGGGGATTCGGTTGCAAGAATTTTGGAGGCAATGGGACTTGAAAAATGCGGCACCCACGGGACGACGGCTGCGCTGGCGCTTTTGAATGACGCGGTCAAAAAGGGCGGAATCATGGCAAGCTCCAACGTCGGAGGCTTATCGGGTGCCTTCATTCCCGTAAGCGAGGATGAGGGGATGATCGAGGCGGCGTCGATAGGGGCGTTAAGCCTTGAAAAGCTTGAAGCCATGACGTGTGTATGCTCTGTCGGGCTTGATATGATATGCGTTCCGGGAGATACGAGCGCGGAAACGCTTTCCGCGATTATTGCCGACGAGGCGGCGATAGGAATGGTCAACACGAAGACGACGGCGGTAAGAATAATTCCCGCTCCCGGCAAAAAGGTCGGAGAGAGCGTGGAATTCGGCGGTCTTTTGGGGACGGGGCCGGTTATGCCGGTAAGTCGTTTTTCCTCGGAAAAATTCATAAAGCGCGGAGGAAGAATTCCCGCGCCCATGCATTCGCTTAAAAATTGATTTGAAGGAGGAGAAAACGGCTTGGAAGAAATAATCGAAAGAATAATAAGGACTGAAAACGAAGCACGCAACATAGCGGGAGATTCCGAGGACAGGGCAAAAAAGCTTGACGAATCCGTTAAACAAGAAGTGGAAAGGCTTCAAAAGGAGCTTTCCGAGCGTGCGAAAAACAAAACGGAAGCGATACGAGGTCTTGAAGCATCGGAGGCCGACAAAAAGATTTCCGAAGCTCAAGTAAGGCGTGATGAGGCTGTTGACCGTCTGAATAAAATTTATGCTGAGAAGAAGGAAGAATGGGTTAACATGATCGTTGACTCGGTAATCGGCGGAAAATGAGCGAATATATAGCAGTATCGGCGAAGGTACGGTCAATGTTCGGCAAGCAGCTTTCCATGGAGGATTATGAGAACCTTTTATCAAAAAGCACGGTTTCGGAAATGTGTGCTTATTTGAAAAACGAAACGGCCTATGGGGATGTATTTTCCGATGTGGATCCGAATGATATGCACCGAGAGGTTATAGAGCATCGCTTGGAGCTTGAGCTGGCCGATGAATATGCAAGAATTTACAGCTTTTTGGACGCATCTCAGCAGTCCGTGCTTGAATTTTGGCATTACAGAAGTGAAATAAAATTTTTGAAAAGCTGCATGATGGGTATGCAGGAGCGAAGGTCGGGCATAGCCGCCGCACCTGAAATTCCGCGGTTTTTGAAAGGACATACAAAAATAAAACCGGAAAAGTGCGCCGAGGCAAAGTCGCTTTCCGATTTTTGCGAGGCAACAGCCCAAACACCGTATCATGATATTTTTGTGCGCGCGGTAGGTGCCGGAGCGGACTTTTTTACCGTTGCGATGACGTTGGACGGGTTTTACTTCAAAAAGCTTTACGATAAGGCACAAAGCGTTTTGCGGGAAGAGGAGGCCATGTCGATAAAAAGGCTTATCGGGTCAAAGTGCGATATGCTGAACATAATGTGGATATATCGCGGCAAAAAGTATTTTAAGATGGATCCGAAAATTATATACACATACATAATCCCGTTGAGATATAAGCTTACGGAGGAAATGATTAAGAAGCTTGTGGATGCAAAGGAGCCGGAAAAAATACCGAAGCTCTTATCGGGAACAGTGTATGAGGAGCTTTTTTACAAGGTCGGCGAGGGCTTTTTCGCCGAAGAAAATTACAGGCGAATCCTATATAAGAACGCAAGGTCGTTTTTCAGGAAGGAGCCTGATTCAATGGCCGCACTCTTTGCCTATCTTTATCTTAAGCGCTTTGAAATTTTGAATATAACCTGCGCAATAGAAGGCGTCAGATACGGTATTGAACGGGAAGCGGTATTAAAAAGAATAAAATTCAGCCGGGAGGAGATATAAGGTGTCGGTAACTAAAATGCTGGCGGTGACCATAGCGGGACAGATTGACCGTTTCGATCACATTGTCGGCAAATATATTTACAACAGGGATATTCATTTGGAAAATGCATTATCCGTGCTGGGCGAAAAGCAAAAAAAGCTTAAAGCATTTGATTTGTCGGGCTCGTATGACGCGATTATAAAGAGAGCCTCCGATTTACTTGCGGAAACGGACAGGCTTACGGAAGACAATGAAGGCGAATGTACAATGAGCTCGGAGGAAATGGAAGCGTTTCTTGCCATGGCGGAGGAGGGCTTTCAAAAGGATGACGGAAGGTGCAAAGAAATTGCCGATGAAATTAAAAATAATGAAACGGCAATAAAAAATCTTGAGCCCTTAATGGAATGCAAGGCCGAGCTTTCGGCACTGTCGGAATTTAAGTTTATATCCTATCGCTTCGGAAAGCTTCCGAAGGGCGGTTGTAAAACGCTTAATACTTATCTTTCGGACATGAATGTTATTTTCGTGAAAACAAAAGAAAATGAGCACAGTGTTTGGGGATTCTACTTTGTACCGACAGACGAAAAGAAGAAGGCGGACGAAATATTTACATCGCTTTATTTTGAGCGAATAGCGCTTCCTCAAAAAATAAACGGTACTCCGAAGGAAATGTGTGAGCTGCTTAAGAAAAGAAATGAAGAGCTCAAAAACGAACGCAAGAATATTTTATCGTCTGCGGCGGTCGAAATGGAGCAGTACAGAAAACAGCTTTCGGAAATATTGAATACGGCCAAAAAAAGAAGAGCGTATTCGGACGTGAAAACAATGGCGGCTCATTCCGACGATTATTTTTACATTGTCGGATGGATGAGCAAGAAAGACGCCAAGGCGCTTAAGAAGGAAACAAAGGACGATGCGGAGGTTGCGCTTTTTTACACCGAAAAGCCGGAAAATCTCAAGGGGATTGTTTCACCGCCCACGAAGCTTTCGAACAACCCCATCTTCCGTCCCTTTGAAATGTTCGTTAAAATGTACGGCTATCCCGAATATAACGAGATGGACCCGACGCCGATTTTGGCGATAACGTATATTCTTTTCTTCGGAATGATGTTCGGCGATTTGGGGCAGAGCCTTGTACTCGCCCTGGGCGGCCTTTATATCGGGTATAAAAAGAATAACGACCTGGCCAAAATTATAGGAATAGTAAGCTTTTCCGGTGCAATCTTCGGTGTGCTTTACGGCTCCGTTTTCGGGTTGGAAAATCTGATACACGGTGTACTTCCTCCCATGGAAAACATAACGACGCTTCTTATAGGCACAATTTCAATAGGTGCGGTAATTATAGTAATATCGATGATTATCAATGTATTCAACCTCTGCGCAGAGAAAAATTACGGAGAAATGCTTTTCTCTCATAACGGAATTGCGGGATTGGTGTTTTATGTAAGTCTTATTCTTTTTGTTCTGTCATTTTTGAAAATCATTGCGGTTCCGGGTGCGCTTTTGGGAATTTTAATGGGAGCGGCGCTTGTGCTTATGTATATGGCGGAGCCGCTTGCGGAGCTTCTTAACGGCAAAAAGGATTGGTTTCCCAAAGATAAGATGTTTTTTGTGCAAAGCCTTTTCGAAATGATGGAGGTACTTTTGAGCTATTTCTCCAACACCATTTCATTCCTTAGAATAGGAGCGCTGGCGATAGCGCACGTCGGCATGATGAAGGTTGTTGAGGTGCTCGCGGCGGGAGGCGGTGCAAAAACCGTTATTGTTTATATAATAGGTAACATATTCGTAATGGCACTTGAAGGAATGATTGTTTGCATTCAGGTGCTCCGTTTGGAATATTACGAAATGTTCTCGCGCTATTATCACGGCGGAGGAAAGCCCTTCGTTTCATTAAAAAATAAAAATAATTAATTACAAAGGAGATATTTAAAATGTTATTAAATGTATTATTTGTTCTTGTTGTTCTTTCGTTGGCGGCACCCCTTATCATTTATAAAGCAACCGGTAATAAAAACGGTAAAGAGTGCATGATATTGAATATCATCACCTTCTTCGGCTTCCTTCTTATCGGCACGGCCTACACCTTCATGAATGCCATGCCCGCATTTGCGGCAGGTGAGGCGGCTTCGGCCGGTCTTACAGTCGGCGAGGGGTTAAAATATATCGGTGCGGCGCTTGCAACCGGAATCTCGGGCATCGGCGGCGGTATTGCGGTTGCATCCGCGGCAGCTGCGGCAATCGGAGCAATGAGCGAAAACGAAAAAATAATGGGTAAAACGCTTATATTCGTTGCTCTTGCCGAGGGTATTGCACTTTACGGCTTGGTTATATCCATCATGATAATTTCCTGACAAAAGGAATGAGATGAATTTATGAAGCTTTATCTTATAAGCGATAATATAGATACACAGGTCGGAATGCGGCTTGCAGGTATCGAGGGGGTTGTTGTTCATGATGCGGAGGCGCTTCACGAAGCGGTAAACGACGCGGTGAACGATAAATCCGTCGGCATACTTATTTTTACGGAAAAGGCGGCGGCAATCGATGAGGCCTATGTGAGAAGCTTAAAGCTCACGCTTCACACACCGCTTATCGTGGAAATACCCGACCGCCACGGCAGCCGAAACATAGGCAACAGCATAAATTCCCTTGTTTCGGAATCTATCGGTCTTAAACTGTAACGGAGGTAATTGAAAATGGATTCAGCTATGGAGGCAAAGCTTGCGGCTTTTTCGGAAACCGTTTTAAATGAAGCAAAAAAAAGAAGCGATGAAACGGACGCGAAAACCGAAGCAATCCGTGCGGAAAAAACAGAAAGAAAGCATAATGAGTTTTTGGAGGAAGCATACAGGAAAATTCAGTCTGCCGTTACGAAAACAAGAAGAACGGAAAACGAACGGGTATTGAGGGCTGAAAATGATGCAAAAAAGGAAATATTAAAACGTCGTGAGGAAATTATAAGCTCGGTTTTCAATGAGGCGGAGCTTCGGCTTTCCGAATTTGCAAAGAGTGATGAATATAAGGAATATTTCGGCAGAAAATTATCCGAAGCTCTTTTGAGTGTGGGCGAGGGAGAAAAAACGGTTTTTGTGACGGAACGCGATTTCGATGCGGCATCAAATTGCAAGGCGGAGGTTAAGACGGTGCCGGAGCACGGCTTTATCGGAGGTGTGAGGGTGCTGAACAAAAATAAAGGCATAATTGCCGATTTTTCCTTTGGAGAAGCCCTTGCCGAGGTGAGAGCGGACTTCCTTCAGAAAAGCGGACTTTCGATCGAATAAGGATATTAAGCAAAGGAGAATATTTGATGTCACGCAGTAACGGATATATATACGCCGTAAACGGTCCTGTTATAAAGGTTTCCGGTGATAAGGAGCTTTCGATGCAGGAAATGGTTTATGTAGGCAGCGAAAAATTAATCGGCGAGGTTATAGGCGTTGAGGATGACTATGCGGTTGTTCAGGTTTATGAGGATACAACCTCGCTAAAGACGGGAGAAATCGTTACGGGGACGGGAAGTCCTCTTTCGGCAACGCTTGCTCCCGGCATACTTTCGAATATTTTTGACGGGATAGAGCGTCCGCTTAAGGATATTTCGAAGCATTTCGGCTCCTTTATAGGAAGGGGAGTTGATTTCCCGGCACTTGATACAAAGAAAAAATGGGATGTTAAAATAACGGTGTCCGTGGGAGATTTTGTTTCGGGAGGAAGCATAATTGCCGAAACGGAGGAAACATCGCTTATCACGCATCGCGTAATGGTTCCGCCCGATGTTTCGGGTAAGGTTGTAAAGAGAGCTGAGGACGGGCCTTATACAATAAGCGATACAATCGTAACCGTGGAAACGGAAAAGGGCGAAATCAAAGAGCTTTCGATGACGCAGAGGTGGCCGATAAAAAAGGAGCGCCCCATAAGGGAGCGCCAAATGATAACAAGGCCGCTTATAACCGGTCAAAGAATTATCGATACTATGTTTCCGCTCGCAAAGGGCGGTGCCGCGGCAATTCCCGGCGGCTTCGGAACCGGAAAAACAATGACTCAGCACCAGATTGCAAAATGGTGCGACGCCGATATAATAGTATACATCGGCTGCGGCGAGCGCGGCAACGAAATGACGCAGGTTTT
>CAZRUB010000087.1:0-6185 GCA_964603185.1 uncultured Ruminococcus sp. | reverse complement strand
GGTGGGGCAGTTAATAAGAAAGCCAAAAGGGGGGGTGTTTTGGTGGGGGGGGGGGGGGTACGATTTTTCAACAAAAAAAGCTTTACAAAAAGCGATTAATGATATATTATAGTGTTCAAGGCCTTAACAACAAAACAACAGAAACAAAACAACAGAGAGGAAGGGAATAAAGTGAAGAAAATTTTATGTATTATGCTTGCGGCTATGCTTTCCTTAAGCATTACATCGCTTTCGTTTGCAAGTGATATAACGCTTAAAGCGGCGGATGTTGCGGTAAAGTCGGAAACGGGGGTAACTGTCGAAGAAAGCATAAAAAACTGGAAGGACGGCGGGTACGTCGGCTTCAAGGTTAAAATGGACGGGATAAAATCCATTTCGGTGGAGGCAAGCGCGGTTATAGTTGACTGGACGAACGGCGAAGCCTTCCGTGTAAGATTGGATAATCCTACGGACGGCGAGTTTTTGGGCTATTTGCTTGTGAACAAAAACGGAACCGACACATATACCATGGCGCTTGAGGGAAGCTACCACGGCGAAAGAATGCTTTACATAGTGCAGAATTATCAGATGCAGGGGCATATTGATATAAAAAGCATTACGCTCTCGGAAAAGGAATATGTGAGGGAGAGCATTTCTCCTATCCCCGACAGTGAGATTAAAGACAATTACGCAGACACATGGACGGCAACGGACTCTCTCGGCAGAAGAATTGCGGATCATGAAGAGGTCGGAGCGGTTAAAGACGGCGACAGAACCGTGGGTATTTTCTATTGGACCAGCCATCAGTCGGATAAAAACGCACTTATTGCGACGAAGGTAATAGAAAAATATCCGGAGGCGGCGGAGGACTATGACAATTCTGTATGGGCCACAAAGGGAAATTCAAGCCTCGGTGCGGTTTATTGGGACGAGCCGCTTTTCGGGTTTTACAACGGCGAGGATTATTGGGTTTTCAGAAGGCATGCGGAAATGCTGGCAAATGCCGGCGTTGATGCGGTGTTTATTGACTGCACAAACGGCGACAGGTGCTTTGCCGTGTCCACCGGCATGTGCTTTCAGGCCTTCCACGATGCGAGAGAAGCAGGCGTAAACACACCGAAAATTTCGTTTTATTTCCCCATGGGCGGTAATTCATCCGGAGAGACTGCAGAGGAAAAATGGCGCATGTTAAAGGCGGCATATCTTAATTTTTACCAAAGCGGCGAATATTCCGACCTTTGGTTTTATTTGGACGGCAAGCCGATGATTTTGTGCAAGGATATAGACAGTGGACTTTCAAGGGCAAAGCAAGCCGACCCGGAGGAAAAAGCGCTTGCCGAAGAAATTAAAGGCTTTTTCTCCGTAAGGGAAAGCGGCTCCAGAAAGGCGGAAGATTATGCGGAGGACACATGGCACTGGCTTTCAAATTACCCTCAGCCCTTAAGGGGAATGTGCGATGACGGAAGGCCGGAGTTTATTAACGTCGGCGTTGCAATAAACGAATCCTACGAAACGGGCGGCAAGGGAACCGAAGCGTTCTCCGACCCCTACTCAAAGGGACGAAGCTATACCGAGGCGTTCGGCGACGATATGACAAGTGGCGCGGCAAGGTACGGCTATTTCATGCAGGAGCAGATTTCGCGTGCCTTAGAATACGACCCGCATTTTGTGTTCGTAACGGGCTGGAACGAATGGCATGTAAGCCGTGCGGCGGAATTAAACGGAAAAACCAATGTGTTTATCGACCTTTACGATACCGAAGGAAGCCGTGACATTGAGCCGACCAAGGGAAGCCTTAAGGATAACTATTACAATCTGTTGGTTGATTTTATAAGAAAATACAAGGGTGTACGACCCGCTCCCACGGCGTCGGGCACAAAAACCATCGATATTAATGCCGATGCGGCTCAGTGGAACGATGTTGGGCCGGAATTCCTTGCGGATAAGGGCGGATACGAAAGAGATGTTCTCTCCAATAAGGACTGGGAAACGGGGGCGGATCTTCATTATACCGCAAAGGTAAACAACGTAATTCTGCGCTCCAAGGTAAGCTATGATGAAAATAATCTTTATTTCATGGTTGAAACTGCGGATAATATCAAGGATGGCAAAAATTTCATGACCCTTTACATAAATGCCGACAGAAATTATGCAACCGGCTGGGAAGGCTATGACTATGCCGTAAATATCGGCGGAAAAGGCGTTGTTTCAAAGCTTGCGGACGGGGAATACAGCCTTACGGAAATCGGAACGGTGCCTATGAGTGTGCAGGGAAATATTATGCAGCTTTCCGTGCCGAGAAGCTTGATTGGAGCAACAGGCGAAATTGAGCTTGAATTTAAATGGTCGGACTATGTTGATATAGACGGCAATGTGCTTAACTTCTATCTTGAGGGCTCAACGGCACCGATGGGACGGTTTAACTATCTTTATATCGAGCGTGAACAAGTCTCACTGAGCGCCGTGGAGCGTGAAAGGCTTTCGGATACAACGGTTATGAAGGAAAACACAAACGAAATGGTTGTTTCCGGCGGAAAAATGAAGGTTTATGAGCCGGATACAAGATACGGTACCGTAAAGGTTGACGGAATGCTTTATTTCCCGGCATATGCGCTTTCGGATATTTTAGGCTACGGAAAAACAAAGGTGGATTGGGAAGGAACGGAGGAAAACACCTTAACCGTCAAAACGCAATCCGACGAACCGGGCGGAGAAACCGAGTGGTTCGGAAAAACGGTTAATACATCGTGGATGTACACAACCGTGAATTCCAACGAAGCCTTTGTGTGCGGAAGAATGAAGGCTTTGTCGCACCCCGCAAGGGTTATCAACGGCTTATGCTATGTTCCGGCGAGCATGCTGGAGGAATGCTTCGGTTATGAGGTGAAAAATAACGGCGGAGTGTGGGCAATGACGAAATACGGCGTGGGAGAAGATGACATTGCGCTTGCGGCATCGCATATACGATAAGGAGGAAAAAATATGAAAAGAATAACTGCGGCTTTTTCGGCGGTTCTTTTGCTTGCGGGCACAGTTTGTTTTTCGGCCGCGGCTGAAAAAATCACCGTCACCGCGGAGGCTTCGAGCGTTTATAACGAAGAGCGTGCCGCATCAACTATGACTGACGGAAACGAAGGCACTTATTGGCATTCTTATTATGAGGCGGAGGGCGGAAATATAACAATGCAGGACAAACCGCCATATTACATTACGCTGGAGCTTTCAAAGGCGGATTATGTAAGCGGAATAACCTATGTGCCGAGACAGGACAATGCAAACGGACGGTTTTTGGAGTATAATATTTATGTATCGGACGGAGATGTCGAGGAAAAATATCTTATAAAAAGCGGAAGCTTTGAAAACAGTGCGGAGGAACAAACCGTTGATTTTGAAGTTAACGTTAAGGTAAAAAAGGTGATTTTGGAAGTAACGAAGACAGTGGCAAGCTTCGGCACTTGTGCGGAGCTTGGCATTATCGGGGAAAACAAGGAATACTTGACCTCCGAAAGTGTGGAAAAGCTTCAGGACACAATTGCCGCCATGCGCGGCGTAGCCGTTAACACCGAGGGCTTTATTGCGGTTGAAAGCTCACGCTGGGGCGACGGCTTCAAGGCGGGAAATCTTTTTGACAACAAAAACGGCACAATATGGCATTCCAATCCCGATGAAAGCGGAAATACCCACACGGTGACCGTTGACATGGGAAAGGTGCACACTCTGAGAGCTGTTGATTACGTTCCGCGTTCAAATGACAGATCGGGCTTTTTCTTCAAATTTTCCATAGCGGTAAGTACAGACGGGAAAAGCTATTCCGATATAACGCAGAAGCCATTCGAAATATCCGAAAGCGAAATGGACAACCAAAAAACCTGGCACTTTGATTTCCCGAAGCTGGTGGAGGCGCGATATGTTAAAATTTCGATAAGCTCATGCTTCCTGGGGCACGCCGCGGCAGATGAAATTGTTTTCTACGAAACAAAGGAAAGCCATGAAAATGCCGAAAAGGAGCTTAAGGAAAAATATGTTATGACCGTGGGCGAGAAAAAAATAACGGTGCTGCAAAACGAGGAAGAAAGCGATATAACTCTTGATGCCGCGCCCTTTATCGACCGCGGCAGAACAATGATTCCCTTAAGAGGCTTAACGGAGGCGATGGGTGCGGAAATCGCCTGGGATAACGACACAAGAACGATTACGGTGGCAAAGGACACGAATGTTATCACTCTTCAGATAATGAACACCTCGGTTTATGTGTATAAATACTTTGACGGTGAGTATAAAACCATTCGCTATACTCTTGACGTTCCGCCGAAAATTGTCGGAGAGCGGACATATATACCGATAAGGTTTGTTTCGGAGCATTTGGGATATGATGTGTTGTGGAACGCGGAAACGATGGAAATTTCCGTGATAAGTAAATAAAAACCACCCGTGAGCGGAGCCTTTTGACCGCTCACGGGTGGTTTTTTCAGTCATTTTTTCATAACGCCGTCTGATTTTTGCTTCTTCCTTTTTATAAGCACGATATCGTTCATGCCGAGGATATATGCTATGGCGTAAGCACCGACCTCAATAAGCATGAAGACAATAAATTGCGAGATGTTTGCACCGACACTTGAGCTTATTCCGCGCGGCCCCATATAGGGTGCAAAATATATTCCGCCGATAATTTTTCCGAGTGCATCGGGAGAAAAGGCACCCGCTGCGCCGATTATATAAAACATAATCAATAAAATGGAGGGAGCCTGCCAGATTAAAAGACGCTTTGCGGCGCTTTTTAACGAGGCCTTGTTTTGTCCGGACTCACGGCCTCCCGCGTCATATGCTTCATAATAAATCAGCATGGTATAGGGAAGGGAGGTTATAATCGAATAGTAAATGCCGATGTGCGCACCGGTAGTGATGAGCTCTAAGAAGACGGAAAGTGTTACCGAAAAAATCCATGTTATTACAATAAACAAAATTCTGTCACCGAAGAGCTTTAAGGGCAGCTTAAATTTATCCTTCATAAGAAAATCCTTTCCTTGACAATGGGCTTGTAAGGAGCTTTTGTCATTGCTTTTGAGTGAGGTGGATAACAAAGCCTCCGACCTCTCCCTTAAGATAAATAAAGGTTAATTTGCCGTCTTCGTATTTTGCGCTTTCGTGCTCAAATTCAAAGCCCTGCTTTTCAAGATAATATACCGCACGGTCGCATGAGTTTGTTTTTATTCCGATATGTCCGTTTGCTCCGCGATGGGGAGGACGCATAATCTCAAACTGATCGCCGACGAAAATTCCGCCGCCTCTGTCGTCGATCTCGGCGTTCGCCATAAGGCGTGAGAAGGTGGAAGCGGTTTTTACCGCCTCATCCGACGATGAGCAGTTTATACCGAGGTGTAAAAATTCAAGCCCGAGCATACGCATAACAGCGTTGTGAGATAACAGGGCAATTTTATCCCATTCGGAGCCTTCGATTAAAGCGTCGGAAACCATGAAGCTTCCTCCGCAGGCAAGGACGGAGGGAACTTTAAGATAGTCGTTAAGATTGTCAAGTCCGATTCCGCCCGTGGGAATGAATTTCATGTCGTGATACGGTGCGGAAAGTGCTTTTATTTTTGCAATACCTCCGCTTTGCTCGGCAGGGAAAAATTTTACCGCGCCGAGTCCCATTTCAATGGCGCCCTCGATTTCGGAGGCCGTGGTGCAACCGGGAAGGTGAAGGATGTTGTTTTCAAGGCACCATGCGGTAATTTTGGGGTTGAAGCCCGGACTTACGATGAACGAGGCACCGCTTTCTTTTGCAAGCTTAGCCTGTTCAACGGTCAAAACCGTTCCGGCACCGACTATCATTTCGGGAAATGCATCAACCATTTTTTTAATGGAGTCCGCCGCGGCGTCGGTTCTGAAGGTAACCTCCGCGACAGGAAGACCGCCGTCGATAAGTGCTTTCGCGAGAGGAACCGCCTTATCGGAGCTCTTTAACTTTACGACGTGAATAATTCCGAGTCTTGAAAGAGTATTTAACATATTTAACACCTCATAATCAAATTTTTTTATATTACTTTCATTTTAGCATAAAAGCCGCAAAATGTCAAATTATCGAAAAATACGGGAATAAATTAAATATGCCGATACACTTAGGCGATTGTATCGCCTAAGTGTATCGGCATATCGTCTGATGCGGCTTAATAGAAAAGCACATCTCCGCCGCTCAGTCTTACAAG
>CAZRUB010000086.1:0-6218 GCA_964603185.1 uncultured Ruminococcus sp. | reverse complement strand
TTAAATATCTTTTACTATATTTTTCGTAATTCTGACCAAAAGCTTGCAGGCATCCTCAAAAATATCGTCGGGCAAGGCTTTCGGAGGTAAGGTTTCCAATGAAAGGCAGCCGTTAAAGCCGATGTCGCCGAGTGCTGAAGCAAAAGAGCTCCAGTCCGTTTTCCCGAAATAGGGCAGCATGTGTAAATCTATGCGAAATGTGTTGTCATGCACATGAAGAACCTTTAGCTCATCGCCCAGTCTTCGAACCTCATCTCCGATGTTCAGCTCATCAAACACCGTAACGTGTCCCGTATCAAGGCACGCCTTAAAATGCTTGTTGTTAAAGGTTTTTATCATTTTTAATACGGCCTCCGGCTTTGCGAGTGAAAAACGGTGCATAGGCATATTTTCAAGGCATATTGTAACATCGAATTCCTCGGCGGTTTTTATCAGCTTGCCCATGAACTCGATATTCATATCCCATGTTTTAGCTTCATTTTCGGTATTAACATCCTCAAGCCCGAAGGGCATAATGGGGTGGACAACCCAATTTTTGCACCCGAGCACCGCGGCCGCACGAATGGATTTTTGCATTTTTTCCATGCGCTCCGCCCGATCCTCTTCCGTAAAATCCTTCGGAGGAAATCTCCAAGGTCCGTGTACCTGGAAAATTTCAATTTCCGCAGCCTCCGCAAGCCTTCTCTCGCGCAAAAGCATATTATCAGCTTCCTTAAGAGGCAATGTATAAACCAGGTCCGAGGTGTCCGCCATGTTATAATCGGTACAGGAAAAGCCGTGCTCCTTAAGCTTTTTGTACATATCCTCGCCCCAGCGGGCGTATCCCCTCTTATCTGATAAATTTGTAGACACACCGATTTTCATAAAGTCACCCTCCGATACAAAATTGTTCGCTCATTGCCGTCGGCAATGCACACATTTTACCTATATTGTATCATAAAAAAGCAAAATAATCAACCCTTTTATAATGATTTTCCCGCGGTATATCCCGTCGAAAACGCAATCTGTAAATTAAAGCCGCCGGTGTAAGCGTCCACATCTATTATTTCACCGGCAAAATAAACTCCCGTTACTTTCTTCGATTCCATTGTGGAAGGATTGATTTCCGAAATTTTCACGCCGCCGGAGGTTATAATCGCTTCCGAAATCGGCCGAAAGCCTTTTATACGGATTTCAAAATGCTTAAGAAGATGAACCAGCCGTCCCCTCTCCTCTTTGGTTATTTCGCAAACGTTTTTATGCGGCTCAATGCCCGAAAGCCGTATTATAACCGCAATCATTTTTTTAGGAAGAAGGTCGTCCAAGGCATTTGAAAAATCCTTCCTTGCATATTTTTCAAAATCGCGTAAAATTCTTTTGTCCAGTGCTTCATCGCTTAATGCGGGTTTTAAATCCAGCACGATTTTATATTGTGCGCCCTTCCTTTTCATATGCGCGCTTGCCGAGAGAACAATGGGCCCGGAAACACCGAAATGCGTGAAAAGCAGTTCTCCGAAATCGTTGTATATCGCTTTTGAATTTTCAAAAAGAGTCAAGGCGGTATTCTTCAACGAAAGCCCCATCATATCACGGCAAAATTCATCCTGCGATTCCAAGGCCACCAGCGAGGGCGAGATTTCGGTAACGGTATGCCCCAGTTCCTCGGCAAAACGATAACCGTCACCGGTGGAGCCTGTTCCGGGATAGCTTTTCCCGCCGGTTGCGATTATGACGCGGTCGCCCGATATTTTCCTTCCGTCGGATAAAACAACGTGAGAAAAAGCCCCGCCCGTTGCCTTAACCTCCTTAACGCATTCGCGAATTGCGGTGATATTATACTTCTTCATTTCGGAAACAAGAGCATTGACAATGTCCGCCGCCTTATCCGACTGCGGAAAAACGCGATTTCCGCGCTCCGTTTTAAGCGGAACGCCCGCATTTTCAAAAAAGCTCATGACCGAATCGGCATCAAGCCTTGAAAAGGCACTGTATAAAAACCTGCCGTTTACCGGAATGTTTTTTATAAGCTCCTCCCTCGTGCAGTTGTTGGTGACGTTGCACCTTCCCTTTCCCGTGATCGAAAGCTTTTTGCCGTAACGGTCATTCTTTTCTATTAATATAACCTCGTCGCCGTTTTCCCCCGCGGAGCATGCCGCCATAAGCCCTGCCGCCCCGGCACCTATTATAATCGTTTTCATATTATTTCTTCTTTCTTGCCGCAATAAAAATGCGCTCCTCGTTTTCTTTCGGTTCTGTCAGCCTTCTGTCTCCGAAGGCTTTTATTTCGCAAAAACCGGCATCCTTTAACAATTCCGAAATTTCGGAGGTACTCCAGCCTCTTTCCGTTTGGTATTCGTCAAACCTTGAGTATCTTCCGTCAGTTTCCTCAATGAAAAATTTAAGCTCAAAATCGCAAAGCTTGGTTTCTTTGTCATAAAAGCTTTCCCATGTATAAAAAATTCCGTCGGAATCATAGGTATAGCAATTACCGCCCAGGATATTTTCAAGCTTGTAGCGCGAATTTATATCGAAAACAAGCACTCCGTCATAATCAAGATAGTTATGCGTCAATTTAAAAGTCTTCAAAAGCTCTTTTTCTTCCGTGATATAATTTATGCAATCCAAGCCAGATATTATTGCGCCCATGGTACCGTAAAGCTCAAATTCGGTCATTGATTGGTTAAGATATAAAATATCGTTTTTTCTTTTTTCGATTGCTTTCCCCAGCATTGCGCAGGATGAGTCTATACCGGTCATATCATAGCCGCGCTCCGCCATAATTTCGGTGAGGGTGCCGGTGCCGCATCCCAAGTCAAGCACCAGCCTCGGCTTTATGTTATATAACGAAAAAATCTTCTCGTAAAAATCCGCCCACGACAAATAGTCGGTTTCTTTCATTAAGATGTCATAAAAATCCGCAAATTCGTTATACATAAAATCACTCCGATATTTTCTCAAGCTTGGCATAAACCGCCATGAGATTTTTTTCTCCGAAATCATCGAACATTATTTTAAGACGCATATCATTTCCTACCGCCTGGGCTTCGGAAATCGTTCCGTTTCCGAATTTTTTGTGTCTTACCCTGTCTCCCTGCGCGAAATCAAAGCTTGCTTCATTGCTTTTTGCCGCGGAAAATGCCGCAAAGTTAACCTCCCTGTAAAAAGGCCTTTCCTTGAACGCTTTTCCGCTTGCTCCGAACGGCGCCGAGGAATAAAAGCCATCGCGTTCCGTCGGCGTAATATCCGTTATGCATTTTTCCGGTATTTCTTCTGCAAACATTGAAATTTTGTGATATTCGGTTTTTCCGAAAACCTTACGTTGGTTTGCCCACGTGATATAAAGCTCTCTTCTTGCCCTTGTTATCGCAACGTACGCGAGCCTGCGTTCTTCCTCAATTCCGTCGGGCTCAAATTTTGAGCGCTCACTCGGGAAAAGCCCGTCTTCGCAGCCAGATATGAACACTACCGGAAATTCCAAGCCCTTTGCCATATGTACCGTCATAAGAGAAACGGAATCCTCCTCTTCATCATAATCGTCAATATCCGAAACAAGTGAAATACTGTCGATATAGTCCGAAAGCGAAGCTCCCTCGAAGGATGCTTCAAATCCCTTCGCGCCGCTTATGAGCTCCCCCAGGTTTTCAAGTCGGGAGCGGGACTCCACATCATCGGTAAGCGTAAGATAATTGTAATAACCGCTTTTTTTGATCACACGTTCCACGAAGCTGCCTATCGGCATGGTGTCCGATTCGGAACGAAGCTCATCGATCAATACCGCAAATTCATGCATTTTCAGGCCGCTTCTGCCGAGGTCGTTATAATAATTCACGATTGTATCGTATATGCTTATGTGCTTCTCGGCGGCAAGCTTAACGGCATTTTCAAGTGATGTTCTTCCTATTCCGCGCTTCGGCTCGTTTATACATCTCGAAAGCGCCACATCGTCATCGGGATTAACAATAAGCTTCAAATAGCTGATTATATCCTTTATTTCTTTTCTGTCATAAAAGCGCAAGCCGGATAAAAGCTTGTGTGAAATACCGGCCATCCTCAAGCGCTCCTCCAGCGCACGTGACTGATTGTTTGTTCTGAAAAGAATCGCCATGTCCGAAAGCGAATATTTCCCTTTGAGCTCATTTATTTTCTCGGCAATAAAATCCGCCTCCGCATATTCGTTATCGGCTTTATAAATTTTAACCTGCTCGCCCATGCCTTCGTTTGTCCAAAGCTTTTTACCTTTGCGCCCCATATTGTTTCCGATAACGCCGTTTGCCGCGTCAAGAATATTCTGTGTGGAGCGATAGTTTTGCTCCAAGCGTATAATCCTTGCTTCCGGAAATTCCTTTTCGAAATCAAGAATGTTTCGTATATCCGCCCCGCGGAATTTATATATGCTTTGATCGTCATCCCCGACAACGCATATTCTTCTGTGCTCGCGGCACAAAAGACTTATAAGCTTGTATTGCGCATGGTTTGTATCCTGATATTCGTCCACGAGAATATACTTGAATTTGTTTCTGTAATACGCCAAGATGTCCTCGTTTTCGGATAAAAGCTTAACCGTAAGCATAATCAAATCGTCAAAATCCATTGCATTATTGCTTTTCAGCGCATCGGAATAAGCCTTGTAAACACGCGCGTATATGCTTTGCAAATAATCGTTACCGTAGCTTTCGAGAAACGCATACGGATATATCATTTTATTTTTCGCGTCGGATATTACCGCCATGCAACTTCGCACGGAAATTTTTTCCGGGTCAATATTAAGATTCTTCATGCAATCCTTTATTAGTGTTTTTCTGTCGGTATCGTCGTAAATATTAAAGCCGGACTTATAGCCGATATATTCGGGATTTTTTCTCAATATGGCAAGGCAGGCGCTGTGAAACGTCTTTATCCACATAATGTCGGCTTCTCCGCCGCAAAGCGCCTCTAATCTTTCGCGCATTTCACAAGCCGCCTTATTGGTAAAGGTAATCGCCAATATATTATAAGGCGAAACGCCTTTTTCTTTAAGCATATATGCGATTTTATGCGTTAAAACCTTTGTTTTTCCGCTTCCCGCTCCGGCAAGTATCAAAAGCGGCCCGTCATCCGCCGTAACTGCCTCAAGCTGCTCCTTGTTAAGACAGGATAAAATATCATCCATAAAAATCTCCTTCATAAAATCAGGCTGTGCCGGGCACAGCCTGATTTATCATTTGCAATTTATTGCTTCCTCGGCGGCTTTTGCTATATCGTTCGGCGTCATGTGGTAATATTCAAAAAGCTCCGCGGGCTTTCCGCTTCTTCCGAAAACGTCACGAACACCTATTTTCCTCAATACCGCGGGGGCTTTTTCCGCTATAACCTCCGAAACCGCGGTTCCGAGGCCGCCGATAACACTGTGATCCTCCACGGTGCACAAAGCTCCCGTTTCCTTCGCGCATTTAACGATAAGCTCCCCATCGATAGGCTTAATCGACGCCATATTTACAACCCTTGCGGATATTCCCTGTTCGTTAAGCTTTTCCGCGGCGACAAGAGCGAATGATGCCATGATTCCGGTTGAAATAACCGTTACATCGTTACCGTCTTTAAGCACCTGCCCTTTTCCGAGGCTAAAGCTGTACGAGTCATCGAAAATCTCTTCCGTGGCAAGACGGCTGAATCTTAAATATACCGGGCCGTCAAAATTAAGCGCAAATTCCACTGCCGCACGCGCTTCCACCGCGTCCGCCGGGCTGATTACCGTCATTCCGGGAATTCCGCGCATAAGCCCCAAATCTTCTATGCACTGATGCGTCGCTCCATCCTCGCCGACCGTGATGCCGGCGTGAGTTGCGCCGATTTTCACATTAAGATGCGGATAGCATATCGAATTTCTTATCTGCTCATATGCACGGCCGGCCGCAAACATAGCGAACGAGCTGGCAAACACTGCTTTTCCCGTCGAAGCAATTCCCGCGGCAACAGTCATCATATTGCCTTCGGCAATTCCCGTGTCGAAAAATCTGTCGGGATATGCTTTTTTGAATATTTCCGTTTTGGTTGCCGCCGCAAGGTCGGCGTCAAGAACCAAAAAATCATATTTTTCGGCAAATTCGGCAAGCGCTTCGCCATATGCCTGTCTTGTTGCTTTTTTACTCATAAGTTAAATCCCTCCCGTTACATTAACGATGCCAAATGAGCATCGAGCTCGGAAATCGCCTGATTATATTGTTCTTCATTGGGCGCGGAGCCGTGCCAAGAAACGGCAT
>CAZRUB010000085.1:0-6306 GCA_964603185.1 uncultured Ruminococcus sp. | reverse complement strand
AATATGCCCGCAGGGCAAAATTCTCGGAGGTTAAAATGAACACACAATTATCGGGACATTTCGGTTATTTAAGACTTATACGCTTTTGCCTGCCCACAATAGCAATGATGATTTTCACATCCGTTTACGGAATTGTGGACGGCTTTTTCGTTTCCAACTATGCCGGCAAAACCGCATTTGCCGCAATAAACCTTGTTTATCCCTTTATCATGATAACAGCCTCCGTCGGCTTCATGATAGGAACCGGAGGAAGCGCGCTTGTTTCGCGCACCATGGGTGAGGGCCGTTCGCAGCTCGCCAACCGCTATTTTACCATGCTTTTATACCTTACGCTTATTCTGGGCGCGGTTGTTTCGGTTTCGGCCGCCGTTTTCATTCGCCCCATATCCTTGCTCTTGGGCGCAACGGAGGAGATGCTTCCCTTTTGCATATCCTACGGCGGAACCCTTGCCGCGTTCACCTTCGCCTTCATGCTTCAGTTCTTTTTTCAAAGCTTTTTCGTAACCGCCGGCAAGCCCGCAATGGGCTTTATCGTAACCACCGTGGCCGGCACCGCAAACATTTTGCTGGATGCGCTCTTTTGCGCGGTGCTTGACATGGGCGCCTTCGGTGCCGCCGCGGCCTCGGTCATCGGCCAAATAATAGGCGGTGTTTTGCCGATCGGCTATTTCGTTTTCAAAAATTCCTCACTTCTCAGGTTCGTTAAAACGGGGCTCAGCCTTCGTCCGCTCTTAAGCTCGTGCATTAACGGCTCGTCGGAGCTGATGAGTAACATTTCCGCCTCGCTGGTAAGCATTTTATACAACAGCCGCCTTATGTTCTATGCCGGGGAGGACGGAATTTCCGCCTACGGCGTGCTTATGTATACGAAGATGATTTTCTCCGCCGTTTTCATCGGCTATTCCATCGGCTCCGCGCCGATTATCGGCTATAATTACGGCGCCTCAAACCACGCGGAGCTTAAAAGCCTTAAAAGCAAAAGCATCGGCCTCATGCTTTCAACCGGTGTTTTCATGATGCTTGCGGCATGGCTTTTGGCTTCTCCCCTTTCGAAATTTTTCGTCGGCTACGATGCGGAGCTTTTAAAGATGACGGAGCATGCGTTCTTTATTTTCGCCTTCTCCTTTGTGCTTTCGGTCTTCAACATTTTCGCCTCCTCCTTCTTCACGGCACTGTCGAACGGTGCGGTTTCGGCGGCGATTTCGTTTTTGAGAACGCTCGTTTTCCAGGTTACCGCCGTTTTGGTGCTTCCCTTACTGTTGGGAGGCTTGGACGGAATCTGGTGGGCAGTCACCCTTGCGGAGGCCGCGGCGGCGATTGTGAGCGCCCTGTTTATTTTCGCCCTCCGAAAAAAATACAACTATTAAAATTGACCGGGGTGCGGCGCACGGAATGTGTGCCGCACCCCTTTTCAAAAAAGCAGTTTTCTTTTATTAATTGCCCCAAAAGCGCCCTTCGCGGCACACGGCGCGGCCTTTATATAAAGCAGTATATTTATATTGACAAAAGGCGGGGCGCGCATTATACTTAAAATAAAGTATTGATTTTGCTTTGAAAGGACTTGTGCTTTATGAAGGAATTACTTGAGCTTCACGAAAACGGCGTTACCCTCGGCGGCAAGGATTTTTACATTGCCTCCGGCGACATGCATTATTTTCGGTTTTTTAAGGACGGCTGGC
Organism: uncultured Ruminococcus sp.; assembly: GCA_964603185.1. Lineage (GTDB taxonomy): Bacteria > Bacillota > Clostridia > CAKSNL01 > HGM11501 > HGM11501. The sequence continues at coordinate 4,627 of CAZRUB010000085.1, read as the reverse complement.
GTCGCCGTCTGGAGCTGATGCGCGATTTCGGCTTGACCTGCGTGCAAACCTACGTTCCCTGGAACCTGCACGAAAAAACCGAGGGTGAATTTGACTTTTCCGACAACCTTGACATAGCGGCCTTCATCCGCCTTTGCGGCGAGGTCGGCTTAAAGGTGCTTCTTCGCCCCTCGCCCTATATGTGCTCCGAGTGGGATTTCGGCGGCCTTCCCTGGTGGCTTTTGAAGAACGCGGACATGAAAATCCGTTGCCTTGACGACAGCTTCATGCCCTATGTTACCCGCTATACGAAAAGGCTTTGCAGGGAGTTCGTTCCCCTTTTGTCCACCAACGGCGGCCCGATTATCGCGGTTGCCCTTGAAAACGAATACGGCTCCTTCGGAAACGACACGGACTATTTGAGGGAAATGGCAAGGATACTTCGCGAGGAGGGGGTTGACGTTCCCTTATACACCGCCAACGGCGATGAGAAAAAGCACGTAACCTGGGGCTCCGTTCCCGAGGTTTGGACGGGTATTGATAGCCGCGAGGGCAGTGAAGCCGCCAAGGCCGTGCTTGATGACTTTTCCGACAAAAAGCGCCCCTATATGGTATGTGAGCAATGGGCGGGCTGCGCCCAGCAGTGGGGCGGCGTGTTCAACCGTCAAAGCACAGAGGAGGCCTGCCGCCACTATAAAAACAGCCTGGAGCGGGGCTATTTCGTAAACTTTTATATGTTCTGCGGCGGCACCACCTTCGGCTTTATGAACGGTGCCAACGACGGTGTTTTCCGCGCGGACGTTCCCTACGCCAAGATACGCTACATACCCTTCTGCACGAGCTATGACGTGGACGCGCCGGTGAACGAATTCGGCGAGCCGACGGAAAAATACTATGCGCTCAAGAAAATTCTGGCGGAGCATCTGGGCAAGGAGTACAAGGAGGAGGAGCATGCAAAGGTCGAAACCGCGTCCTATCCCGAAATCACCTTCAGCGAGGCGGCCTCCTTTTTTGACAGTCTTGACCTTGTTGCGAAAAAGAAAATTTCCTCCAAGGCAATCAAAACCATGGAGGAAATCGACCAGGGCTACGGCTTTATTCTTTACGAAACCTTCCTTAATCACACGGATGACTATGAGCGCGTTTTAAGAATCAACTCTCTTCATGACCGCGCAACCGTATACTCGGGCGACGAATACCTCGGAACCATGTACCGCGACAGACCGGATGAGGTTCGCTTCCGCATTCCCGAGGGCGGCATGAAGCTTAGGATTTTGGTTGAGAACATGGGACGCATATGCTACGGCTATAAGATGACCTACGAAAGAAAGGGCATAATGCACTTCGTTCACATGGATCGCGTTGCACCCTCCGGCCGCCTTATGCATGATTTTTCCACCCTTATGAACTGGACGATTTATTCCCTTCCGCTGGAGGATATTTCCTCCGCCGCCTACGGCAAAAAGGGCAGAGCGAATTCCCCGACCTTCTTCCGCGGAAAATTTTCCGCGGAAAACAAGGCGGATACCTTCATTCACATCAAGGGCGGAACAAAGGGCGTTGTTTGGATCAACGGCTTTAACCTCGGCCGCTATTGGAACATAGGCCCCCAGGAAACCCTGTACGTTCCCAAGGAGCTTTTGCGTGACGAGAACACCGTTGAAATTTTTGAGCTTTACACGCCCGAGGGTAAAATCGGCGCGGAATTTTTGCCGCGTCCCGAGCTTGATTCGATTAAGCAAAATATCGAAGCGCTCGTCCAGGCAGAAAGAGCATAAGAAAAAGGCCTTCCCGTGCGAACGGGAAGGCCTTTTTTAATACACTATTTCACTATATATTTTTCAAGCTCCGCCATCAAATCGGCGCATTCGTCGGCATGCACCTCAACCCTTATGGGCTTGCTTAAATCCAAGCTGAAAATGCCCATTATCGACTTGGCATCTACCACATATCTCGAAGATGCAAGGTCAATCTCGTAAGGAAATCTGTTAACCGCGTTGACAAACTCCTTAACATCCATGATGGAATTTAATGCAATATCAAATGTTTTCATAAGCTTACGCTCCTTTCTTAAACCGACGGGAAGGCCTCCTCCCGCTTTTTTCATTTTAGCACAAAAAAAAGCCGAAGTCAACCCGATTTATACATTATTTTGCATTTCGGCAAATATACATTAAACAAAGTCCAAATAAAGGGTGGTTGATTTTCCTTGCGTGTTTTTTTCAAAGCCGTTGCTTTTTTGTTCATGCTTTGCGGAATAATTGCGCTGAGCGTTTTAACCGGCGCGCTTTTCAATCCGCGCATTCGCACCGAGGTCGGTGCTTTCGGCGAGGCCGTTATCACCGAGCTTTCCGAGGCCGCGAAAAAAAGCGGCGTTAACGAATATTTCACGGGCGGTGAGGGGCAATAATCAAAATCACAAAGAGGCTCTACCTTCATCCGCTTTTAATTCTCATGCTTGCCTTTTCAGCCTGCTTCGGCTTTTTTTACGAGCTTTCGATTGCCTTCCTGACCGCCGCGGCTCATGAGCTTGTGCACCTTATGACGGCGCTTCTGCTTAAGGAAAAATGCTTCGGCGTTGCGCTTATGCCCTACGGTGCAAAGCTTTTCCTTCGCCCCTCCCGAAGCATGCGGGCCGAGCTTTTAATCACCGCCTCGGGCCCCCTATTCAATTTAATCATGCTTTTTCTGTTCCCCTGCGGCCCTTTTCACGAAACGAACCTTTCCATGCTTTTAATAAACCTTTTTCCCGCGCTTCCCACAGACGGCGGACGGCTTATATATTTATTGTTATCGATGAAAAGTCCTTTTTTCGCCCTCGGATGCATGAAAAAAATCTCGCTTTTCTCCGGCCTTTTTATGCTTGCCGCGGGAGCCTGTCAGGCGTATTTTGCCGGCTTTAACCTGTCGCTTTTTTTGATAGGCATGCTTCTGCTTTCCAAGGCGGCGGACAAAGGCGAGGACATAAGGCTTTATTTGAGCCGCTGCTCCGAGGAGCCTTGCGCTCCATCCTCGCCCGCTCGGGCACGAAGCCTTGCCGTACGTGCCGATACACCCGCGCGCCGCCTTATCCCGCTTCTCGTGCCGGGACGCATTACGTTTTTCGACTGCCTGTCCCCCGAAGGCGGCTTTCTTTTCCGCCTTTCGGAAAACGATGTTATATGCGCGGTACAAAAAAACGGTGCCTCGGTATTTATTTCCGAAATCGGGAAAAATCCTTGAAATAATGCTTCTTATGTGGTATACTGTAGGAAGATAATTACATTTTGAACGGAGCCTTTTTATGCTTGAGAAAAAACTTAACAAAATATTAAAGCGGGTGCAAAAGCCCGGCCGCTACACCGGGGGCGAGCTTAACTCGGTTATCAAAAGCCCCGGGGACGTTAAAATCCGCTACGCCTTCTGCTTCCCGGACACCTATGAAATCGGGATGAGCAACCTCGGCATGAAAATAATATGCAATGTGCTCAATCAAAGAAGCGACACGTATTGCGAGCGCGTTTTCGCGCCCTGGCCCGATATGGAGGAGGAAATGAAAAAGGAGGGGGTTCCCCTTTTCTCGCTGGAAACCAAAACCCCCGTTTCCGAGTTTGATTTTTTGGGCTTCTCCCTCTCCTATGAGCTGTGCTATTCCAACGTCGTGAACATGCTTATGCTGGGAAACGTTCCCGTTTTCGCCCGTGACCGCGGCGAGGATGACCCCTTTGTATATGCCGGCGGCTCATGCACCTACAATGCCGAGCCCGTGGCCGACTTTTTCGATTTTTTCACCATCGGTGAGGCGGAGGAATCCACCGAGCTTTTGATGGACGAATACCTTGCCTGGCGAAATTCCGGCGGGGACAGGCAGGCGTTTTTGCACCGCATAGCGCACCTGCCCGGGATTTACGTGCCCTCGTTTTACGATGTGGAATATGATTCCGAGGGGAAAATCACTCGTTTTGAGGCGAACACCCCCGACGCGCCCGAAAAGGTGAAAAAGTGCATTATCCGAGACATGGACAAGGCGGCCTTCCCCGATAAAATGACAGTGCCCTACGTTGAGATAGTGCACGACAGAATTATGCTTGAAATGTTCCGCGGCTGCATAAGGGGCTGCCGCTTCTGCCAGGCGGGCATGATTTACCGCCCCGTGCGCGAAAAAAGCCCCGAGGTTTTGCTCGACCAGGCGGACAAGCTGATTAAATCCACCGGCTATGAGGAGCTTTCTTTAATGTCCCTTTCCACAAGCGATTACCGCGCCCTCCCCTGCTTTACCGAAAGGCTTTTGAAGCTGACGGAGGACAAAAAGGTGGGGCTTTCGCTCCCTTCTCTCCGCGTGGATAATTTTTCCATCGACCTTATGAATAAGGTGCAGAAGGTGCGAAAAAGCGGCCTAACCTTCGCGCCGGAGGCGGGCACCCAAAGGATGCGCGACGTTATAAACAAGGGCGTTACGGAGGAGGATTTGCTCCAAAGCCTGCGTATTGCCTTTGAGGGCGGCTGGTCATCCGTCAAGCTTTATTTCATGATAGGACTTCCCTTCGAGGAGCTTTCCGACTGCGAGGGGATTGCCGCCCTTGCCGACAAGGCCGCGGACGAATTCTTCACCTTGGGAATAAAGGGACGCCGTCCCACAATCACCGTCAGTGTTTCGTCCTTTGTGCCG
>CAZRUB010000084.1:0-6362 GCA_964603185.1 uncultured Ruminococcus sp. | reverse complement strand
AAAAATAAAAGGACTGAGGATGACCGGCAACCGCACCCCCATAACCGTTTGGCTTATGCCGGGCGAGCACATGATCGACAATACGATTATCATTCCCGAGGGGTGTGACAATATCACCTTCCGCGCCTATGACGAGGGCGTCACCGTAATGGGCGCAAAAAGGCTGACAGACCTTAAGGTGTCCGAGCTTTACGGCACAAAATGCCTTTCGGCAACGGTACCCGAAGGTTGCATTCCGGACGACCTCTACGCAAACGGCAAAAGAGCGGATATTACAAAATATCCCGAGAACGGCACAATCGCGCCGCTTCGCACCGGCTCGGAGCCTCCCGCCGGCGGCGGCGGAACAGACTGGATGATCGCTGACAGAGATCTTTCCGCATTCGAAGGAATATACGATGCGACAATCAGCTTTAACCACTATTGGGTTAACGAACGCCTGAGAATCGAGTCGATTGACCCCGAAACGAACAAGGTGGTTTTCAGTAACGCCACGTGCTTTTCGGCATATACCAATCCCAATAACACACCCGGTCACGCAAGCGAAGCAAACGACGAAAACGCCCCGAAAAACAACAGGGACGACCTTTGCAGAATGGACTATGTTATTGGGGGGCTCCCGATGATGCTTAAAAAAGCAAATCAGTGGGTTTACAAAAAAGAAGAAAACAAGGTTTACTTTGTCCCCCATGATTTTGATGCGGAGAATGAGCTTTTCATGCCGACCGTCAAAACGATTTTTACCGTCCGTGCCTCCTCGGTTCTTTTTGAGGGCATAACCTTTAAATATACCTCATCGCAGTTTGAGGGCAAAAGAACATCAACCTCACGCTTCGTCGAAGGAAAAAACAAAAAAATTTCCAACGACGTTCAGTCCCTCGCCTCTGCCGAGGGCGTGTTGGAATTTAAGGGCGCCTCCTCCTGCCGCACGGCAAGCTGCGTATTTGACAGCTACGGCCTTTACGGCATAAACATTGACAATTTCTGCTCCGACATCGAAATCACACGCTCCCGCTTTTTAAATTCCGAGGGCGGCGGAATTAAAATTTCGCACGAGGACGCACCGTTTAACACAATTCAAAATTCCGAGGAATACATCCCTTCCGCGTCAAATATCAAAATAACCGACTGTCTTATAAAAAACATCGGCTTAAAGCACACCTCGGCATGCGGCATTCTTGTAACCCTCGCCCAAAATTCGCTTATCGCGCACAACGAAATATGCTACACGGGCTATTCCGGCATTTCCCTCGGTTGGGAGTGGGGCTATAAGGTCAAAAGAACACACCACAACAGAATTGAAAAAAATCACATTCATCACATTTCGCAGGGCCGGCTTTCCGACCTGGGCGGAATATACCTTCTTGGGATTCAGGAGGGTACCTTTGTAAGCGGCAACCTGATACACGATGTGTATTCCAAAACCTACGGAGGTGCAGGTCTTTATGCGGACGAGGGCTCAAGCCTTGTTACATTCGAAAACAACATTTGTTACAATGTATCGGGCTACGGCTTTCAGCTTCACTTCGGATATGACAATATCGTAAAAAACAACATTTTGGAAAGCGGCTCCATGGGCGCCTTCTACAGCTGGAAAAACGATCTTCGTTCAACCGCCGTATTGAAGCACAACATTTTGATTGCCAAGGGAAACGACCTGATATTCGGCGACCGCTCCGGTGTTGTTCCGCCCTCTTGCATTTCCTCGGACTGTAATATTTTCTGGCATCCCGAAAAGGGCGAACCCGTCATTTACTGCTGGGGCAGTGAGCCCAAGTATTTATCGGACTGGAGGCTCTACAGCTCCAATGACCGAGGCTCCGCCGTTTCTGACCCGTGCTTTTCAGATTACAAAAACGGTGACTTCACGCTTATGCCGCAATCTCCCGCGTTCGAGCTGGGCTTTCGAAAAATCGACATGTCCGATGTGGGTATAAGGAAATAGTCAAACCTCGGCAAGAATGATATCTCCGCCGATTTTCACGATTTTTTCCCATGGTATAATTTTATCGGAGCTTTTCATGATCGATGAAAAAAGCTTACCCGACGGAACCGTTACCGAAATTATTTTTCCGCTTTCTTCGTCAAATTCCACGTCGCAGATATAGCCGAGTCTTTTTCCGGTAACGATATCCACTATCTCCTTCTGTCTGAAATCCGATATTTTTGCCATAAAAATCACCTCTAAAGCATTTTATGCCGCAAGAGGTGATTTTATTTTTATGTTATTTTATTATTTCGTCGCGCCTTCTTTTTTCGCTTTTATCAGGTAACTGCACACATCCGAAAGCACGCAGGCTTCACACGCGGGTTTTCTTGCGGTGCACACCGCCCTTCCGTGGTCAACCATGTGATGCCCGAATTTCGTCATGTATCTTTCCGGAACAAAGCTTTTTAAGTCACGCTCTATTTTTTCCGGCGTTTCCTCCCTTGTAAGTCCCAGCCTTCCGCTTAATCTCTTGGCATGGGTATCTATCACAATTCCCGGTATCCCGAATGCGTCGCCCAAAACAAGGTTCGCGGTTTTTCTTCCCGTTCCCGCAAGACTTAAAAGCTCCTCCATGGTGCGCGGAACCTCACCCCCGAAATCGGACAAAAGCTTTTTCGCGCAGGCAATTATATTTTTTGCCTTGTTGTGATAAAATCCGGTGCTTTTAATATCCTGCTCCAGCTCATGCAGCTCCGCCTCGGCAAAGCTTTCCACGGTAGGATATTTTACGAACAGGGTTTTTGTAACAATATTCACCCTTGCGTCTGTGCACTGCGCGGCAAGCTGTGTCGCAATCAAAAGCCTGAACGGCGTATCGTAGTTAAGGGTGCATTCCGAATTCGGATATAATTTTGTGAGCCGCTCCTCGATAATCGATATTTTTTCTTCTCTTTTCAAAAAAATCACCTTTTTCCGATATATAATGCTTGATTTTCTCATATTTATATGATAATATAACAATTGAATTTTATCAAGGGGGAATTTCATGAAATTCATTGACAAATCCGACAAGGCGCTTTCCCGCATCAACGAATTTTCCGCTTTTTTAACGGTGGGAGGTATTGAAAACGCCAATCCTATGACAATCGGTTGGGCATCCTTCGGCATTGCCTGCGGCAAGCCGTGCCTCACGGTAATGGTAAGGCAATCCAGATACTCCAAAAAGCTTTTGGATGAAAAGCCCTGCTTCACCGTCAGCATTCCCAAGGATTTTTCCTATAAAGAGGCTTTGAAAATATGCGGCACGAAATCGGGCAGAGCTTGTAACAAGCTTAAGGAATGCTCGCTTGACGTCATTCCCTCGGACTTTATCGATGCTCCCGGCATCAAGGGCTGCCTTATTTACGAATGCTCCGTCATTTTCAAATCTGATATGTCGGAAAAGGAAACAGCCCCGGAGGAGCGGGACAAATGGTACAAAAACGGTGACTATCACACCTTATACACGGGAGAAATATTAAATATCAAAGGAGAGTAACATTATGAACGGCATTTTCAACGAAGGCACGCAGGATAAAAGAATCAAAAAATATCTTGCACCCAAAAAGCTTATGTGGCAGAACGGCTCTGTCACGAATACCGACGCGATAATCGAGGATAAAAAAACCATGCAGGCTCCGCTTGTTGCAAAATCGCTTTGCACAATGGAGGAGGGAGGCTCTGTTCTTATCGATTTCGGATGTGAGCTTCACGGCGGTCTTGCACTTGCCACACAGGGCTGCAAAAGCGATGTGGACAAGGAAGGCTTGCTTCATATCCGCTTCGGAGAGTCTGTTATGGAATGCATGACTCCCGTATACGGCGAAAAGAATGCAACCAACAACCACGCAATGCGCGATTTTGATTTAAGGGTTCCCATGATGGGCACCATCGAAATCGGAAACACCGGCTTTCGCTTTGTCAGAATAGACTGTGTCAAGGGTATTGTAAACCTTAACGTAGTCCGAGCCGTTTTCATATATCGGGACGTTGAATATAAGGGCTCCTTCGAATCGGACGACGCTATGTTAAACAAGGTGTGGGAAACCGCAGTTTACACCGTGCATCTTAACATGCAGAACTATCTTTGGGACGGCATTAAGCGCGACCGTCTTGTTTGGATAGGGGATATGCACCCCGAAACCTCCACTATTCAAAAGGTTTTCGGCTTTGATGAATGCGTTCCCAAAAGCTTGGACTTTACGCGCGAATGCTTCCCGCCCGATACGTGGATGAACAACATTCCCTCCTATTCCATGTGGTGGATCAAAATTCACTGGGATTGGTATATGCAAAACGGCGATTTTGAGTATTTGGCCGAGCAAAAGGATTATATGTACCGTCTTGCGGAATTCATTATGGATAAAATTCATTCCGACGGCACCATTGACATTGAAAACACATTTATCGACTGGCCGACCCGTCCCGATCCCAAGGGCTCACGTGCCGGAATGCACGCAATTCTCACCATGGCAATGGATGCCGCCGCAAGCATCTTCGGTGAATACAAGGATTCCGCCATGCGCGAAAAATGCATGAAATATTCCGAAATTCTTAAAAGCAACGCTCCCGACCCGGGAAGCTGCAAACAGGCGGCGGCACTTTTGGCGCTTTCCGGCATTTCGGAATACGACAAGGTTAACAGGGAAATTCTTTCCGTTGATCCGCTTCACAACCTTTCCACCTTCCTGGGATATTACATATTAAAGGCGCGCGGTGAAGCCGGCGATATTGATGGAACGATTGAGCTTATGGATAAATTCTGGGGCAAAATGATTGAGCTCGGCGCGACCACCTTCTTTGAGGATTTCAACCTGGATTGGACGGAGGGCGCCTACAGAATCGACGAATTTGTTCCCGAGTCCGCAAACGACATTCACGGCGACCACGGAGCCTTCTGTTATCTCGGCTTCAGGCACAGCTTGTGCCACGGCTGGGCATCCGGCCCCGCGGCGTTCATCCAGGAATACATTCTCGGCGTTAAGGTGTTGGAGCCCGGCTGCAGGAAGGTTTCGGTTAAGCCCAACCTGGGAAGCCTTAACCGCATTAAGGGCACATATCCCACTCCCTACGGCATAATTCACATCGAAGCCGTAAAAACCGCCGAAGGAACCGACGTTAAAATAGATGCTCCCGCGGCAGTAACGGTTGTAAGATAATCGCCGAATGTTTTTTAGGCATCGCCTCATACAACGGTTTTTAACCCAAAAAAAAGCCCGACCCCTGCACTAAGCAAGAGTCGGGCGCTTTTTGTACCCGATCACCTAAGCTCGGAAATTCTGTCGGCAAGCGCGGAATAGCGCCGCTGTTCAACGGAATTATGAACCATGTATTCCGCCGCCTCCGAAACACCCACATGAACAACAACGCTTTTTGCACGTGTGACGGCGGTATAGAAAAGATTTTTCGTCATCAGCTGAGGTGCGCATTTATAAAGCGGCATTATAACGCATTCAAATTCACTGCCCTGGCTTTTGTGAACGGTAACCGCATATGACAAAGTTAAATTTTTAAGCTTTTCATACCCGAATACCGCGCGTCTGTTATCGTCAAAAATAACCGTAACCGTGCGGCTGCGCTTATCTATTTTTTCAATGCGTCCCATGTCGCCGTTAAAAACACCCGTTCCCTCCTCGTCGCCTCTTGTCCATTCCAGATTGTAATCGTTTTCCGTTTGCATTACCTTATCGCCCTCGCGGAAAATGAACTCTCCGTACCTGTGCTCCGCTTTTGACCTTGCGGGCGGGTTCAGCGCTTCCTGAAGGCGTGAATTCAAATATACCGTGCCTATAAGCGTTTTCTTGGTCGGTGATATTATTTGAATATCCGTCATCGGGTCAAAGCCGTATTTGTTCTTCAGGCGCTCCGCCGTAAGTGAAACTATTGCATCGGCAATGGTCTGCGGTGTGGGGCGCGAAACAAGATAAAAATCGTTATCCGTCTTATTGAAATAGGGCGTTTCGCCGTCGTTGATTTTATGCGCGTTCAACACTATCATGCTCTCCGCCGCCTGACGGTAAATATGCGTAAGCTTTAAGGTCGGCAGAGCGTTGCTTGCTATCATATCCTTAAGCACACTTCCCGCCCCGACGGAGGGAAGCTGGTCGGCATCACCAAGCAAAATCAAGCCTGTTCCGGGCGCGATCGCGGACATAAGGCACTGCATTAAAAGCGTGTCCACCATACTCATCTCATCTATTATGACATAATCCGAGTCAATGGGATTTTTTTCGTTTCGCGTGAACGAAAGCTTGCTGCCGCCGGAAAAATCGGTTTCCAGCAGGCGATGAACGGTTTTCGCCTCGGACATACACGAATCGGACATTCTTTTTGCCGCTCTTCCCGTGGGCGCCGCAAGATAACAGCTTTTTCCGAGCGAAGCCAGGCAGTCCAA
>CAZRUB010000083.1:0-6428 GCA_964603185.1 uncultured Ruminococcus sp. | reverse complement strand
GCAAGCGTTACGGGGTCGGCATGGTCTGTATGGTCATGTGTGCAGAAAACATAATCGATAAAGTCAAGCTCATCGCCGGATATGGGGGAAGGATAACGCCTGACCCAGCCTTCGGCAAAGTTGTTGTTTCTGTCAATAACATCCGAAAGATATCCGTCAATCAGTATGTATTTTCCGCGAAATTTAAAAATAAATCCGACCTGTCCCGTATAAAAAACTGCAAGCCTGTTATCACAGAGCTGTTCGGACAGGATTTTCTCTTTTAATGTCATAAAAGCACCTCTTAATCTTAATTTTTGGTTGACAATTATTGCATTGCGTGATATAATTATAACCAAAGCGCGGCGGTTTGTCAAGCGGAGAGGGGAAGATTTTTTGAAAAAGTTCATCAGCCAGGCTGATATGCGGATAGCCAATATATATGAGGTGCTTTCGCTTATAAGGAGAGAGGGGCCGTTAACACGTAAGGAAATTCAAGGCTTGATGGGCTTGTCTTGGGGCGGAGTTTCGCAAATAGCTGCGCGATTGATTGAGCTCGGATATATTTATGAATTAAAGGAAAGCGCCAAAAATGTGGCGGGCAGGCATCCTTCCGTGCTAAAGGTCAATGAGGAAGACAATTTTTTAATCGGGATGGATATAAATAAATCCGGACTTTATGCCGAGGTGATCAACCTTGCGGGTAAAACCGTTTTTTCGTTGAGCGGCAATGCCGATGTTTCGGGTAAGGAGCAGTTTTTAAGGGACGTATATGCCTTTGCGGCCAAGGTGAAGGGTCGGGCGAAGGATAAGAACGTTCTTGCGGCGGGCATTGCAATGCAGGGAAGGGTTGACTCTTCGACCGGCGTATCGATTGAAAACGGTGTTCTCGGATGGGAAAACGTAAGCATTGCCGAGATGATGGAAAAAAAGCTCGGTATCCCGGTCTATGTTAATCATGATCCCGATTGTATTTTGACCGCGTGTGCCGGGGAAAAAAAGGAAGATACGGTTCTTATACGAATTGACGACGGCTTGGGAATGGCGGTGATGAAAAACAAGCATCTTATTACCGGGGCCGGAATGCTTGAAATAGGCAATGTGTTTTCAAACAGCGGAGAAAGAGTTAAATCATCGCTTGGCAGCGATGATTTTGAAAAGAAATTTGCTTTTGCTCTTTCCAACCTGATGATAATTTTTGATATTTACAATGTCATGATTTGCGGGGGATACCTTAATTCGCATCCGTTATTTGTAAAGCGGCTCGAAGGGGAAATTTCGGCCTTAATCGGAAGTGAGGTTCACTGCGATGAATACGATGCCAGAAAGGCGGCCTACGGGGCGGCGCTTTATGCTACGGAGGAATTTTTATCATATATAAAATGAATAATATCGGGCACAGCCCGATTTATTTCGATATTAATTATCACTGTGTGATGTAAAAAAAGGAGGATTTTTTATGAAATCGGTAATTATTGAAAAACCGGGGAAAATCACATTTGCGGAATCGCCCGTTCCGGAGCTTCCCGAGGGGTTTGCGCTCGTGAAGGTGGCCTCGGCCGCCGTTTGTGCAACGGACCTTGAGGTTATTGACGGTAATATTGCGGCAAATTACCCGCTTATTCCCGGTCATGAGTGGAGCGGTGTTGTTGTCAAAGTTCAAAGTGAAAGTGATGCGCATTGGGTAGGTAAAAGGGTTGTGGGAAGCAACGATGTTGTTTGCCTGACCTGCGAAGCGTGCAGAAGGGGCGAGTGGCGCTATTGCAAGCATTTTGAGGAAATCGGCTTCAAGCGCAACGGTGCATACGCAGAATATATTGCCGTTCCGGCATACGGCCTTTGCGAGCTTTCGGATAATGTCGGGTTTGAGGAGGCCGCGCTTTGCGAACCGCTGGGCGTTGCTCTGGGAACCATGAAAAAGTCGCACGCCAAAATGGGGGACACGTGCCTCATAATCGGTGCCGGCTCAATAGGCCTTTGCACCTTGGCCGTGGCGAAGGCGATGGGACTTTCGAAAATAACGGTAGCCGCAACCACAAAGGGAAGGCTTGATGTTGCGGAAAAGCTCGGCGCGTATCGCACGGTTGCCACAAGGGATGAGGATCTTATCGAGGCAATGAAAAAAATACATCCCGAGGGCACAGATGTTGTAATAGATGCAACGGGAATCGAGGAATGCATAAACCAAAGCCTTAAGATTGCCAGAAAGGGCGGTACGGTTGTTCTTGCCGGCTACGGACGCGGCAAGATAATGAACGTAAGAATTGACGATATTCATATTAATAACCTTCATTTGATAGGTGCGGGAAATAACTGGAATATGCATAAAAAAGCGGCGCAGCTTATGGCTGACGGAACGATTGACTTAAAACCGCTTGTATCCGAGGTTATGCCTCTTGAAAATTTCGAGCATGCCATAGAGCTTGCAAGAACCCGTCCTAAGGGCTTCGTTAAGGCGGTATTTAAATTATGACGGCAGGCATCGATATAGGAACCTCGTCCGTTAAGCTTATGCTTGCGGATGAAGCCGGAGTTCGGAAAAAGGTCAGGGTTCCTTATGAAAAGGACGGCATGGAAGGATTTTTGACGGCAATCAAAAAAGCCTTTTCGATGATTGGTGATATAAAATATAAGTCGGTTTCCTTAAGCTCGCAGACGGGAACATATGTTATCGACGGAAAAGATATTATTCCGTGGTACGGCTCGGAGGGAACAAAGGAAACGGTAATTGCAAGAGGCTACCTTTCGGGAAAAGAATTTCTGAACGAAATTGACATGCCTCATCCCGATATTGTAAGCTATCCCTTGCCGAGGCTTTTGTATATAAAAGAGCATTATCGAAATGTTAAGCGTGTTTGCCAGCTGAAGGACGAAATTGTTTTTATGCTGACCGGTGAATATGTGACCGATCGCTACACATGGCGCGGTCTTGCCGGAAAGAACGGATATTCGAAAAAGCTTTTGCAATTTGCCGAAGCAAAAGAAGAAATACTGCCGAAGCTTAAGAGCCCGTTTGATTTGGCCGGAGCTGTTACTTCGGATGCGGAGGAAAAAACAGGTATAAAGCGCGGCACGAAGGTATATATCGGTCTTAATGATTATTTTGCCGGACTGCTCGGCATGGGAATTACCGAAAGCGGTGTTTTGTTTGATATAACCGGAACAAGTGAGCATATAGGGGCGGTTGTTCCGGAAATTCATGCCGATGAAACGCTCGCGGCGTCCCCGTATTTTGACGCTTACGTACGCTACGGCGTTACCGCGTCAAGCGGAGCGGCGATTTCGTTCGGACGGAATTATTTCGCGTCCGATGAAATTTCCGCGGAAGCTTCGATAAAAAACACCGCACCGATATTTTTACCCTATCTTAAAGGTATGCGAATGCCGGAGAAAAACAGTGCCGCCCGCGGAATGTTTTTCGGTATATCGAGCGAAACAACAACGGAGGATTTGGCCTATTCCGTTACGGAAGGAGCGGCTTTTTCCGCATACAGCGTATATGAGCTTCTGAATGAGGCAAAGGGAAATGTTTTGACCGCAGGCGGAGCGGCGAACAATTCGTTGTACAACACGCTTAAAGCAAGCCTTTTCGGCAGAGATTTTATAACACTTGAAGAAAAGGACACCTCGGCACTGGGCGCGTGTATGACTGCGCTTGTGGCGGAGGAGGTATTCTCCGGAATTGATGAGGCGGCAAAGAAAATGTGCAAGCGCAGCGGAGAGGTAAAAGCAATACACATTTCGGGGCTTCACGACAGATATGAGCTTTTTAAGAAATTATATAAAAGTAATTTGGAAAATTTTAATGATTTTGGGAGGTTGAAAAAATGAGTTGTGTAATATTCGGAGCCGGGAAAATCGCACGCGGATTTATCGGACATCTTTTGTATTTAAGCGGGATTGATTTCGTTTTTGTGGAGAAGGCGGACGCGCTTTGCGATTTGATAAACGAAAGAGGAGAGTATACCGTTAATATTTTGGGTGCGCCGGAAAAAAACTGCGTGGTTAAAGGCGTGCGTGCATTGAAGTTTGAGGACAAGGAGAAAATTGCCGAGGCGATAGCGGGCGCGGACGCGGTATTTAATGCGGTAGGCGGAAAGAACCTTGCCGAAATAGTGCCCTTCATCACCGCAGGCATCGAAAAGAAGGCGAAGATTGGCGGAAACATTAACTTCGTAACATGCGAAAACTGGAAAAAGCCCGCGGATATAATTAAAAACGGCATAAACGAAATAATAAGCCCCGAAGCAAGGGAGTATTTCAAAAACAATGTCGGCATTACCGAAGCGGTTATAATGAGAAGTGCCATCGAATCCTCGCCGGAGCTTCTTGCAAAGGATCCCCTTATCGTTAACGTTCAGGATTTTTGGAAGCTACCTGTTGATGCCGAAAGGCTTAAGGGCTCGCTTCCCGATATAAAAGGGCTTGAGCTTGTTGAGCAGTTCACGGGCTTCCTTGAAAGAAAGTTTTATACATATAATGCCGCAAACGGAACAGTTTCTTATCTCGGAGCACTTTTGGGCTATGAAAAAATAGCGGATGCGGCACATGATGAAAAAATATTAAAGGTGCTTGAGGGCGTGTATTCCGAAACCGCAAGGGCGCTTTCCGTTAAGCATAATTTTCCGCTTGATGAGCAGCTGGCATTCACGTTGACTTCGAAGAAAAAGCTTCAGGACTATACCATTGTTGACTTTATTGAGAGAAATGCGAGGGATCCGCTCAGAAAGCTCGGTCCCGATGACAGACTTGTCGGCTCGGCAAGATTGGTTGAGTCGTGCGGTATTGTACCGGAAAATCTTGCGATTGCAATTGCGGCGGCAATATATTATACAAACGATACGGATGAATTTGCGAAAAAGCTTAAAGAGATGAGGGAAACCGAGGGCATTGATTACGTTATCAAAAACGTATGTTGCCTTGAGCCTGAGTCTGACCTTGCAAAGCTTATAAAAAGCAAAATTACCTATCTTAAAGAAATGGGGTATATAAATGACTAAGGCGGCAATAGTCGGCGCGGGGAAAACAGGAAGAGGTTTTCTTGCACGATTACTCAAGGAAAGCGGAGCGGAAATCGTTTTTATCGATAAAAACGAAGAGCTTGTTAAGAAATTGAATGACAAAAAGGCCTTTAATATAAGCTTTTTTACCGACAGAGAGGATATGCTTATATCCGATTACACCGCATTTACGTGGGAAAACGCAGATATTTCGGATTGTGATTTTATTCTTGTTTCCGTAGGCGGAGGAAACCTAAAGGATGTGGGAGCGGCCTTGAAGCCGCTGATGAACGAGGATAAGGTCTACACTGTTATAACGTGCGAAAACTCGTCCGACCCGGCCGAAAAGCTTAAAGCGGCAATAGGTCTGGATAATGTTTATGTGAGTGAGTCCACGGTTTTCTGCACGACGACCGAAAACGGACTTGATATATCCAGCGAAAACTATCCTTATCTTCAGTGCAATCGGGAGCTTTTGGGTGATTTCACAACCGATGTGAAGGGCATACGTCCCGTTACGGGCTTCGGAGATTTCTTAAAGCGTAAGCTTTATACATATAACGCCGCAAGCTGCGTTATTGCTTATATCGGCTATGTGATGGGATATTCCGATTATGCCGAAGCGGCAAATGACGAAAAAATTCTAAAGCTTCTTGATGAAAATTATGCGGTCACAAACCGCGTGCTTTGCGCCGAATTCGGATATGACAGAGATGACCAGGCCGAATTTGCCGCGCTTTCAAAGGAAAAATTCACAAGCAGAGCAATTAAGGATACGGTTGCGAGAAACGGCCGCGACCCCTTGAGAAAATTGTCTGCCGGCGAGCGTATAGTCGGGCCGATGAGGCTTATATATTCGCACGGAGAGGATCCCGCCGTTCTTATAAAAACTGCGGCGTGCGCACTTTTCTTTGACGGAGAAGGCGAGGCTGCTTGGCGTAATGCGATATCCGAAATGGGCGCCGAGGGAGTGATTCAAAATATAATGGGAATTTCTCCGGAGGAGGAGCTTTATAAAAAAATCCTTGCGGAATATGAAATGATAAAAAATATGCGCGCATAAAAAAATCTGTTTGCGAAAAATATTCGCAAACAGATTTTTTTTATAAAGCCTTATCAAGCGTTTCTTTGATTTTTAAGATAAATTCCTCGGAATTAAGACGGTGCGGTGTAACGCTACCCTTCCAAATTGCGGCAAGGTCACCCGTCATGAAGCCTTGCTCAATGGTATCAATCGTTGCTTTTTCAAGCTTTTCGGCAAATTCCGAAAGGAGGGGGGTGTTATCCATTTCACCGCGCTTTTTGAGTGCGCCCGTCCATGCGAAAATCGTTGCGACGGAATTGGTGGAGGTTGTCTCTCCCTTTAAGTGCTTGTAATAGTGGCGCTGAACGGTGCCGTGCGCCGCCTCATATTCGTAAACGCCGTCGGGCGAAACCAAAACCGAGGTC
>CAZRUB010000082.1:0-6439 GCA_964603185.1 uncultured Ruminococcus sp. | reverse complement strand
GCTTGCCCGCGGAAGCGTGCAGATAATAGGCGCAACAACGCTTGCCGAATACAGAAAGCACATAGAAAAGGACACTGCGCTTGCAAGACGCTTCCAAACCATAACGGTTGATGAGCCGTCTATCGAGGAAACGGTTGAAATCCTAAAGGGAATAAGAGGATATTACGAAAAATTCCATCATGTGATAATTTCCGACGAATGCTTAAGGGCGGCGGCTGTTTTGTCCGAGCGTTATATTTCGGAAAAGTTTTTGCCGGACAAGGCGATCGATATTATCGATGAGGCGGGCTCAAAGGCAAATCTTATGAACGAAGCGCTTGCGCGGCTGACGGTTTTGAAGCGTGAGCTGGTGCGCCTTACCGATGAGAAGGACGCGGTGGAAAACGATGATTCGATAGAATATTATAAGAAAATGTCCGAATACAAAACCCGTGAGGAGCAGCTTTCCGGAGAAATAAAAACCCTTGAGCGGGAAAACGATTATACGGTGCTTACCATTGACCATATTGCCGCGGTCATCGAAAACATGACCAAAATTCCCGTGCAAAAGATAACGGAGCTGGAAACAAACAGGCTTTTGTCGCTGGAGGAAATTCTTCACAAAAGAGTGATAGGGCAGGATGAGGCGGTTTCCGCCGTTGCCCGCGCGATAAGAAGGAACAGAGCGGGGCTTTCCAAGAAGCTTCGTCCGTCGTCATTTATATTTGTCGGGCCCACCGGAGTAGGTAAAACCGAACTCGCAAAAGCACTGGCGGAGGCTATGTTCGACAGTGAGGACTATATAATCCGAATGGATATGACCGAATATATGGAAAAGCATTCGGTTGCAAAGATAATAGGCTCGCCTCCCGGCTATGTGGGCTATGATGACGCCGGTCAGCTGACGGAGAAGATTAGAAGACGGCCGTATTCGGTTATTTTGCTGGATGAAATCGAAAAGGCGCACCCGGATGTGCACAACATCCTTCTGCAGATTTTGGACGACGGACGGCTTACGGACAGTCACGGCAAGGTAGTAAGCTTCGAGCATGCGGTGATTATCATGACGTCGAACGCCGGAAGCGATTGGAAAAACAGCTCCCTGGGCTTTATAGAGGATGAGAAAAAGGCGAGCGCGGACAAGGTCCGCCGCGCGCTTAAGGATATTTTCCGTCCGGAGTTTTTGAACCGTGTGGATGAGATAATTCCCTTCAATCGGCTGACGGAAGAAAACGCGGCGGCGATTGCCGATATTATGCTTTCGGAGCTTTCGGAAATGCTTTCCGAAAAGGGAATTAAGCTTACGGTGACCGATGAGGCAAAGGGCTGTCTTGCGCGAAACGGATATGACGATAAAAACGGCGCAAGACCTATGAGAAGGCTTATTTCTTCAAAAATAGAGGATGCCGTTGCGGAAGCTTTGATAAGGGGAAGCTTAAAGGCCGGCGACACGGCAACCGTCGGCATAAGGGACGAAGAAATCGCGCTTTTATAAAAAAACACAAACAAAAAGCTTCAGACTCTATCTGAAGCTTTTTTGTTTAGAAAAGCGGACGGCGAAAGCCCCGTTTCGTTTTTTATCACCGTGCTGAAATAGCTTTGCGAGTCAAAGCCGCATTTTTCGGCGATTTGCGTAACAGTGTAGTAGCCGGAGGATAAAAGCTCAAGAGCCAAGGCAACCCTTAATGAATTTATGTATTTAAGCGGAGTCATGCCGCAGCGCGCGACGAAAAGCCGCCTGTAATACGTGTCGCTCATATTTGCCATGCGGAACAAATGCTCGACGTTTAAGCCCTTATCGGTGTAATGCTCATGAATGTATTCGACGGAGTCTTCAAGCTTTTTGCTTGTGAAATCCGCCAAAAGCCCGTGATTCATGGAAAGAGCACGGGATAAAACCTTGTATAGGGCGGACTTGCATTCATAAATATAGCCGGGCTTTTTCTCTTGCCACAGTCGGTGGATGCTTATGAATTTATCCTGAAAGTATTTGCCGTCGGACGGACGGAAAACATCAATGGAATCGGTGCAGACTTCTTTTAAGTTAAAATGTATAACGATAAGCTCATCATTGCACGAATCGATTCTGTAATCGAGATAGGCGGGAATGTAAATAATGTCGCCGGCGTTGACCGGAGCCTCGGTTCCCGCCACGGTAAAGACGGCTTCACCGCTCAATCTTACGGAAAGCGCGTGAAAACCGCGGTTGGAGGCGACGGCATGCTGAGCTCCGTTTTTTATTTTTAAAACAGAGAGAAATTCAATTTCGTTATTGGGTTCATCGAAAAACATAAAATCACCTTTTAAAATAATATAACTCTGCGGAGGAATTGTCAAGCGCTTTGTTATGAAATTTAAATATTATATACGGAAAATCGTATTGAAATTTTCGCGCCGAGGGTATAAAATGAGTTACGGAAAACACATGAAGGGAGAATTGATATGAGTTTACGGGTAATATGCCCCGAAGGGTGCGAAAAGGCTTATTTAATGGCGGCGGATATTTTCTGCGATATGTATAAGTATGTTACCGGAAGAAAAATCGAAAGAGGCACGGAGGATGACGGAAAAAGTGAGCTTGTCGTAATCGGTCATGACGCGGTAAACACATTTTTAATGAACGAAATGCTCCGAGATAAGACGCCGGAGCTTGGCATAAAGTACGGAACTGACGATTATTGCATGAAGAGCTTTGATAAGGACGGACGGCATGCCCTGATTCTTGCCGGAGGAAGAGGACGCTCCACCGTCTACGCGGTATATGATTATTTCGAAAGGTTTATGGGCTGCCGTTATTTTTGGGACGGCGATGTTATCCCGAAAAACGAAGATATTGTCATCGAAAATATCGATGTTAACGAAAGCCCGCGCTTTTATTATCGCGGCTTAAGATATTTTGCGCACCGCGGTCTTAAAAGATTTCAGGCGGAGCATTGGTCGTTTGAGGATTGGAAGACCGAAATCGACTGGATGATGAAAAAAAGGCTGAACTTTTTCATGCTCCGAATAGGAATGGACGATATATGGCAGAAGGCTTTCCCGAACGAGGTTCCGTATCCCGAGGGCTATCGCACGATTACAGATGAGGTAAGCTATCAGGACGGATATGATAACCGAAGCGATTTTTGGACACTTAAATACCGGGGAGAGCTCAGAAAGAAAATCATGGATTACGCCAAGGATTTAGACGTCATGTCGCCGACGGATACAGGCACGATGACGCATTGGTATTCAAGGACGCCAAGGGAATTTCTCGAAAAGAAAAAACCGCTTTTGATGGAGCAGGCGGACACTCAGTACAACAAATACGATACCGGGCGCGTTTTTGACTTCAGAATAAACGAAAACATGGATTATTACAGCCGTCTTACCCAAACCATGGCGGAGGAATACGACAACAACAACTACCTTTTTCATTCCATAGGCTTGGGCGAGCGCAGAATTTTTAAGGATGACAGGAAAAACTTTAACTTAAAGAAGCTTTGCTACAGAAAAATATCGGAGGAGCTTAGGAAAAACTATCCCAATTCGAAGCTTATGCTTGCAACGTGGGATTTTACCGGCTGGTGGCGCCCGCATGAAGTTCAGGAGTTTGTTAAGGAGCTTGACCCGAGGCAAACGGTGCTTTTGGACTACACCTCGGACGGCACGGACGAGCGCCAGTGCTTTAAGAGCTGGGGCGTTGTTAATAATTTCCCGTGGATTTACGGACTTTTCCACGCATATGAGCCGGAAACGGAGCTTCGCGGCCCTTATGACAGAACGGATGAGCGCTTACGGACGGCCGCTTCCGACCCGTATTGCGAGGGAATGATTTTATGGCCGGAGGTTTCGCATTCCGACCCGCTGATTTTGGAGTATCTGTCGCAAAACGCGTGGGCACCCTTGAAAACCACTGTGGAGGATATATTGAAAAACTATTGCCTCGGCCGTTACGGAAAATTCGGCGAGGAAATGAACGAAAGCTGGCAGGCGTTTTTGCCGTTTATGAAGCTTTCGAGCTGGGGCGGATACAACTGGGTCAATGACGGGGCGGAGCCGTTCAAGACAAACAGCTATTGGTGCACGCATTCCGATATTTTCGTTAAGCCGGTGTGGTTTATCCGCGGCAGTCTTAAATCGCAGTGGATTTCGGATTACTACGAGAAAACGACAGCGCAGGCTCTTGAAATGACGGATACGCTTAAAGCCGTTATTAAAGCGCAGGCAAGGATTAACGAAAGAACGGACGATAAATTTATCCTCCGCGATTCCATTGATATTGTAAGGACCGCCTGCGGAAGATTTTTGAATTACCTTTTTGCAAAATGCACCTACGGCTTCGGGGAAAGGATAGATTACGACCGAGCCGAGGCGGCTTATATGAGGCTTATAAGGCTTTTGGCGGATCTGCTTTGGAAGGGAACGGATTTCTCGGTTTACGACTCGCTTACGGAGCTTAAAGCCGTTGCTCCGGTAAATCCCGATTTTGAGCGCATTTTGAAGGAAAACATATTAAACGAATATTGTGTTCAGTATTGTGCGGAGCTTATCGACAATGTGTTTATAAGCGAGGCGAAAAATTCGTTCAAATGGTTTTCGGAGCGCGGCGACTTTTCGGAGCTTTGGAAAAAGTCGCAGGAGATATTCGAAAAATTCAGAAACACTTCGCTTGAAAGCATGCAAAGAACACCGGAAAAATCCGTTTCCGAGATCATGGATGACATTGCCGAGGCAATAGCTGCCGTGGCGGAGCTTTTAAAATAAAAAAAAGTGAGGCACCCTTAAAATGGGGTGCCTTGTTTTATATAACACGGATGCTTTGAGCTTTTCCGGTTTCGTCACAGACTTGGATTATAACCGCATGGAGCGTGGATTTTTCCCGAGCCTGCTCATATTTTACGCGTTCGCCGGTTAAAAAGCGTTTCAGCGCAACCTCGGGCTTCATACCGAGGACGCTTTCGTCGGGGCCCGTCATTCCCACATCTGTTATATATGCGGTGCCTCCGGAAAGAATTTTTGCGTCATTCGTTTGCACATGGGTATGCGTTCCGAGAACGGCGGAAACACGGGAATTTAAATAGTGACCCATGGAAATTTTTTCGCTGGTGGCGTCCGCGTGAAAATCCAAAATAATTATGTTGGTGAGGGGCGTGATTTCTTCAAGCATTTTATCCGCTTCGTGAAAGGGATTGTTAAGGGGAATATCGGAAAACACGGTGCCCATAAGGTTCATGACAGCAATTTTTTTCCCGTATGAGGTGCGGATTACGGCGTAGCCCGAGCCCGGATAGGCTTCCTTATAGTTTCCCGGGCGGACAAGGTTTTCGCCCTCCGACAAAAGCGCTTTTACATCGGGCTTACTGAAGGTGTGATTTCCCATTGTAAAAAAGTCCACACCGGCACTTTTAAGCTCCTCATAGGCGCGGCGGCTCATTCCGAGCCCGCCGGAGGAATTTTCACCGTTTGCAATGCAAAAATCGATTTTTTCGCGGTATTTTAAATTTTCAAGCTCAGACAGAACGGCCTCTCTGCCGCTTCTGCCGACAATGTCGCCTATAAAAAGAATGTTCATGTGTAAATTGACCTGCCTTCGGTTTGTTAAAAGGGCTGCCTCACGGCAGCCCTTTTTATTTATTTTGCTACGTCGGATGCTCTGGTTTCTCTTATGAGATTAACCTTGATCTGACCGGGATATTCAAGCTCATTTTCTATTCGCTTTACTATATCTCTCGCTACAAGCACCATGCCTTCGTCGGAAAGCACCTCGGGCTTAACCATGATTCTGATTTCGCGGCCTGCCTGTATAGCATAGGATTTGTCGACACCCTCAAAGGAATTTGCGATTTCCTCAAGCTTCTGAAGACGCTTGATGTAATTTTCGATGTTTTCCTTTCTTGCGCCGGGTCTTGCGGCGGAAATGGCATCTGCCGCCTGTACGATGCAGGCGATAAGCGTCTGCGGCTGTACATCGCCGTGGTGTGCTTCGATTGCGTGGCAAACGTCAAAGCTTTCACCGTATTTTCTTGCAATATCAACACCTATTGCAACGTGTGAGCCTTCAACCTCATGGTCAACGGCTTTGCCCAAATCGTGAAGCAAGCCCGCTCTTTTGGCGATGGTGGCGTCGGCGCCCAGCTCTGCTGCCATCAAGCCCGAAAGGTAGGAAACCTCGGTCGAATGCATCAAAACGTTCTGACCGTAGCTTGTCCTGTAGCGAAGCTTACCCAAAAGCTTAACGATTTCGGGGTGCAGACCCTGAACATTTGTGTCGAAGGTTGCCTGTTCTCCGGCCTGCTTGATTGTTTTGTCGATTTCCTTTTTAGCCCGTTCAACGGTTTCTTCGATTCTTGCGGGATGAATTCTTCCGTCAACAATAAGCTTTTCGAGGGTTATTCTTGCAATTTCTCGCCTTACCGGGTCGAAGCCGGACAAAATAACCGCCTCGGGAGTATCGTCGATTATCAAATCGATGCCTGTG
>CAZRUB010000081.1:0-6441 GCA_964603185.1 uncultured Ruminococcus sp. | reverse complement strand
CCTTCTGCCGCAAGCACACATTGCATAAAGAGGCAAAATAATTTTAGGAAGGATGTGTACCTGTTATGGCAGATGACGCAAAGAAAAAGGGCGGTATTATAAAAAGAATAGGAAAATTCTTCAGGGAAGTTAAGGTGGAGCTTAAAAAGGTTACATGGCCCACAAAGAAGCAGCTTATAAGAAATACGGTTGTTGTTCTTATCTTTTTGGCGGTAATCGGTGTTCTTGTTTTCCTGTTTGATCTTCTGTTCCAGTCCTTGTTCCAGAAGTTGTTCTGAGAAGCTTGATTCTTTTAAAGGACGAAGGCGGGAATAAAGGAAAGGAGGCACGCCGTGCGCGCATGTTAAAAGGTGCGGCGGATAAATGCTATGGCTGACAGTTCGGAAGCAAAGTGGTATGTGGCTCACACCTATTCGGGCTACGAAAACAAGGTTAAGGATAACATCGAAAAATCCATCGAAAACCTGGGTATGCAGAACCTTATTTTTGAGGTTAAGGTTCCTGTGGAGGAAATTGTTGAGGAAAAGGAAGACGGCGAAAAGAAAATCACTCAGCATAAAATATTTCCGTCCTATGTTTTCATAAAAATGATAATAACCAACGACAGTTGGTATGTTGTCAGAAACATAAGGGGCGTTACGGGCTTTGTCGGGCCCGGTTCGGATCCCGTTCCCCTTACCGAGGACGAAATTGTTCGTATGAACATTGAAACGAGAGAGATTACTCTTGATTTTGAAGAAGGCGACAGTGTCAGAATTACCGACGGCCCCTTCACGGATTATGTATGCACGGTGGAAAAAATCGATACCGAAAGGCATATCGTTACCGTTCTTGTTCCGATGTTTAACGGCGATACTCCGGTTGAGCTGGAATTCGGCCAGGTGGAGGCGTTATAATTTTTGTTGATAAGCTTAGGCTTATTATATAAAGTGGGAGGATTTATATCCGCTCTCTGGCACGGTTTTTACCGTGTTTACCACAAATTTTTTAAGGAGGTGCATTTTAAATGGCTCAGAAAATCGTGGGTTACGTTAAGCTTCAGATTCCCGCAGGAAAGGCTACTCCGGCGCCCCCGGTAGGTCCGGCACTCGGTCCTTACGGTGTAAGCGCTCCTCAGTTCGCAAAGGAATTCAACGAGAAAACTTCGAAGGACGCAGGTCTTATCATTCCCGTTGTTATCACAATCTATGCGGACAGAAGCTATTCCTTCGTTCTTAAAACTCCGCCTGCAGCGGTTCTTTTGAAGAAGGCATGCGGTCTTGAATCGGGAAGCGGCGTACCGAACAAAACAAAGGTTGCTACTGTTAAAAAGGAAGATGTAAGAAAGATAGCAGAGCAGAAGATGCCTGACCTGAATGCGGCATCGGTAGAAGCTGCAATGAGCATGATTGCCGGAACGGCAAGAAGCATGGGTATTGTAGTAGAGGACTAATAATTTAATTTTGTGGGAGAAAGTATTCTTTCGTATAACCACAGGGAGGTTTTGAAATTGGGTAAGAAATATTCAGATAGCGTAAAAACTATCAACTCCGCCGAATTATATGATCCTGCTGATGCGGTTGCTCTCGCAAAAAGCACAGCGAAGGCTAAATTCGACGAAACGATAGAGTGCCACGTAAGGCTCGGTGTTGACTCTCGTCATGCCGATCAGCAGGTCAGAGGCGCAATCGTTCTTCCTCACGGCACCGGCAAAAAGGTAAGAGTTCTTGTTTTTGCAAAGGGCGACAAGGTTGACGAGGCGTTAAAGGCAGGCGCGGATTATGCCGGCGGCGAAGAGCTTGTGGCAAAGATCCAGGGCGAAAACTGGTTTGAATTTGACGT
The DNA here is from genome assembly GCA_964603185.1 of uncultured Ruminococcus sp. Taxonomy (GTDB): domain Bacteria; phylum Bacillota; class Clostridia; order CAKSNL01; family HGM11501; genus HGM11501. Next base: position 4,620 of record CAZRUB010000081.1, on the reverse strand, counting down.
TGTTATCGCTACTCCCGACATGATGGGTGTGGTAGGACGTATCGGTAGAGTGTTGGGTCCCAAGGGACTTATGCCCAACCCGAAGTCCGGTACCGTAACAATGGATGTTGCTAAGGCGGTTGCCGAGGTTAAGGCAGGTAAGATTGAGTACCGTCTTGATAAGACGAACATCATTCACTGCCCCATCGGTAAGGCATCCTTCGGCGCAGAGCAGCTTAAGGAAAACTTTGACGCACTTATGGGTGCGATCATCAAGGCTAAGCCGGCAGCTGCAAAGGGTCAGTATTTGAAGAGCGTTGCCGTTGCAAGTACAATGGGCCCCGGCGTTAAGATTAACCCCGCTAAGCTCGGTTAATTTTAGGGCTTGACAAAAACGAAATTATATGCTATTATAATTTAAGATTGTTCCAAAGACAGTAGGCAAAAGGTAAGTCCTACCGAGGAAGTGCAAAATCATTGCGGTTTATGCGGCTTTTGTCTTTGGGCGAGGGCCGCTTTTTTGCGGCGTAAATAAAATGAAGGAGGTGCCTATTAATGCCCAGTGCACAGATATTGGAACAGAAGAAGCAGATTGTTAACGGCATGGTCGAAACGCTTAAAAATTCTCAGGCAGGCGTTTTTGTAAACTACTGCGGTCTTACTGTTGAAGAGGATACAGAGCTTCGCAGAAAATTCCGTGAAGCGGGCGTTGAGTATAAGGTTATTAAAAACACTCTTACAACAAGAGCGGCCAAAGAGGTTGGCTTTGACGCGTTGGAGCCTATCTTAAACGGCCCCACGGCTTTGGCTGTAAGTGCGGATAACCCTGTTGCTCCCGCAAAGATTATCGGTGAGTTCGCGAAGAAGCATGAAGCGCTTCAGGTTAAAGCCGGCTTCATGGACGGCGCGCTTATCTCAATAGATGAGATTAAGACGCTTGCCGACACACCGTCGAGAGAGGAACTCTTGGCGAAGATGATGGGCAGCATGAAGTCGCCTGTTTCCGGCCTTGTAAGATTGCTTAACACAATCGTTGAGGGCGGCGTGGAAATGGTTGACCTTGCGGCAAAGAAAGCAGCCGAAGCTCCCGCAGAGGAAGCAGAAGCGGCAGCAGAAGAACCCCAGGCGTAATTTATAAAAATATTATATAAAACGGAGGTAAAAAATCATGGCAGATCTTAACAAGATTCTTGATGAAATTAAAGAATTAAAATTATTGGAAGTAGCTGAGCTCGTAAAGATGATGGAAGAGGAGTTCGGTGTTAGCGCGGCAGCAGCTGTTGTAGCGGCGGCTCCCGGTGCAGGCGCAGCGGCAGCTGAAGAGAAGACTGACTTCGACGTAGTTCTTACCGAAGCAGGCGCTCAGAAGCTTCAGGTTATCAAGGTTGTTCGTGAAATCACCGGTCTTGGTCTTAAGGAAGCAAAGGACGCGGTTGAAGGTGTTCCCACAACCCTTAAGGAAGCTATCGGCAAGGAAGATGCCGAAGCATATAAGGCTAAGCTTGAAGAAGTCGGCGCAAAGGTTGAACTTAAGTAATTTAAGCTTTTCTTTGGGGTACGGACGGGTAAATCTGTCCGTACCCTTTGTTTGTGAAGAGGTATTTTTATGCATAATGAGCTTACAAAAATCGACATTGAAAAAATGAAAGAAGAAATCGAATACAGGCGCGTTACGCTTCGCCATGAGCTTTTGGAGGAGGTTGTGCGTACCCGTGCCTACGGCGATTTGAGCGAGAATGCCGAATATAAAGAGGCGAAGCGCCTTAAAAACAAAAACGAAAGCCGAATAAGATATCTGGAAAACATGATTAAAACGGCGCATATAATCGAGGATAATTCCGCGCCGGACACCGTCGGGCTTTACGATATTGTAAGGGCGCGCATTTCCCTTACGGACAGCGAAATGGAGTTCAGAATCGTGACGACGGTCCGCAACGATTTTAAGAACAATCTTATAAGCAAGGAATCACCGTTCGGCAAGGCGGTTCTCGGTAAAAGGATTCACGAAACCGCGGAGGTTGAGGCGCCGGACGGGAAATATTATGTTGAAATTTTGGAAATAACAAAATCGGAGGACGATGAATCGGCCCCCTTAAATTCTTATTAAAAAACATAATAAATAAATATGCCTTCTTTTTCGGCATAAACCGCGGCACGAGGGGGAATTTTGTGTGCATTGCTACGAAAAAAATGCTTGTCCCGACAAGTATTTTTGGTTGTTTTGTATCTTTACTTTTCGCCCCTGCAGTGATAAAATGTACGATGTTCCGAAAAGGAAAATAATATAATTAATCTTAATGGAGGAAAACACAATGAAAAAGTTTATTGCACTTTCTGCAGCAGCTATGATGCTTCTTTCTTTCGCAGCTTGCACAAATGACGAGCAGGGCGATGTTGACGCTGACAACGAAAACGAAGTTATCGTTGACGGCGACGTTGACGCTGAAAACGAAGCTGACGTTGATGCTGAGGCTGACGCTGACGCTGATGCTGAAGGCGAAGCAGAGGTTGAAGGCGAAGTTGAAGCTGAGGCTGATGCTGAAGCAGAAGCAGACGCTGAGTAATTTTTCTGAAAATAAAAAAATGCGTTCCTTACGGGACGCGTTTTTTTATTGACAAAAGGCCGAACGGTTTATAAATCGTTCGGCCTTTTGAAATTTAAGGGTGGGTCGGCGCGGTTAATCGGTTTATCACCTCGCCGGCGATGATTAAGCCCGCAACGGAGGGGCAAAAAGCATTGCTTCCGGGAGCTGTTCGCCCCGCACTGCCCTTGCCTTCGGCATCTGGAGGGATGGCAAGAAGCCTCGGCTTTTCGGCGGAATAAACGCATGTAAGGTGCTTGATGCCGCGTTTTCTGAGCTCGGAACGCATTACGCGTGCAAGGGGGCACACGCTTGTTTCGTAAATATCTGCAACGCGGAAGGCGGAGGCGTCGGTCTTGTTGCCTGCGCCCATTGCGCTTATAATGGGGGTGTCCGCCTTTTCGGCGTTTACGATAAGCTCTGTCTTCGCGGCCACGGTGTCGACCGCATCTATTAAAAAATCGTATTTTGAAAAATCAAATTCATTTGCCGTTTCGGGAAGATAGAAAATGTTTTTACAGTAAACCCTCGCCTCCGGATTGATAAGGGCGATACGCTCCTTCATTACCTCGGTTTTATATCGGCCGACGGTTTCGTCGGTGGCAATTATCTGGCGGTTAATGTTCGATACGGCGACGGTGTCGCTGTCAACAAGGGTCAATGTGCCCACGCCGCTTCTGGCAAGGGCTTCCGCCGCGTAGCCGCCCACGCCCCCTATTCCGAAAACGGCAACGTGAGAACGGGCAAGGCGTTCCATAGCCGCATCGCCGTAGATGAGCGCGGTTCTTTTAAATCGTTCCTGCATTAATTTTCTCCTTCGAAATTCTCCAAAAACGAATGTACTCCGTTTTTGTCCTTATATGAAATGACGGTTTCCAGATTGACGTTTTCAACGCTTTTGAAGATGTTTTTTTCAACAACGGGATTTATTTTTTTAAGCTCACTTATAAGCTCCTTGATTTCAAGGCGCTTGGAGGTGTTGCTTCGGTCGCTCTTGTTCTCCCTCCTTGCAGCCTCCTCGGTGAAGCGGCACGCGCATTGAAGAAAGCGAAGGGAATTTACGTCGCGCCACCTTTTTATGTCGTCCTCGCGGATTAAGTACATGGGGCGGATAAGCTCCATTCCGGGGAAATTCAGGCTTTTAATGCGCGGCATCATGGTTTGAACCTGGCCGCCGTAAAGCATGCCCATCAAAATTGTTTCTATAACGTCGTCATAATGGTGCCCCAGAGCGATTTTGTTGCAGCCGAGCGCCTTCGCCTCGGAGTAAAGATGACCGCGCCGCATTCTTGCGCATAAATAGCAGGGGGATTTTTCGATATCGTACACCGCGTCGAAAATCGTGCTTTCGAAAATCGTGACGGGAACCTCCAATATTTTGGCGTTATGCTCTATCATGCGTCGGTTTTCTTCGTTGTAGCCGGGGTCCATAACAAGGAAAACAAGCTCAAAATAAAACTTGTTATGCCTTTTGAGCTCCTGAAATAGCTTTGCCATAAGCATGGAGTCCTTGCCGCCGGAAATGCAAACGGCAATTCTGTCGTTCTCTTCAACCAGCTTATAAAGGTTTATCGCCTGTGCAAATTTGGAGAAAAGACACCGGTGAAATGTTTTTCTTATGCTGAGCTCAACCTCCTCGGCCTTACTTTTCGGGGACTTGTCCGTCATCTTTTCACATCTCCTTTGTCCATGGTCAGCTTATATCCGCAGGATAAAACCTCCTCGGACAGCCTTTGAATGTTCTCGGCGGCTTCCGCGCCGATGGTGCATTTGTTTTCGTATATGGAATATTTTTCCCGAACGCTTACGGGGGAAAGATTCGGCATAAGCACGTTTGCGCCCGCCTTAAGCCCCTTTTCCCTTCCGTGTGCGTCAAGCGTGGCAAGTGCCGTGGTTGCGGGAATCAGTGCATGGGGAAGCATAAGCCTTATTATCGAAATAAGCTTAATTGTTAATGGGACGGAGCCGTTCGGAAAGCTTGCAAAGGGCGTACCTCTGCGGTGAATGAAGGGGCCTATTCCGACCATGTCCGGCGAAAGTAGGCGCAAAAACCGAAGGT